>JAYUFG010000512.1:0-24212 GCA_043738845.1 Planctomycetaceae bacterium | reverse complement strand
GTCAAAGGGACTTCCGACTTCGCCCAGTATTTTGAGGCGTTGGGGCCAAAGGACAAACAGGGGCGTTCACTCCGCAATTTCGATCTTCAGACTCGCTTGTTCAAGTATCCTTGCAGCTATTTGATTTACTCGGCGGCGTTCGACGGCTTGCCCGACCCGATCAAAGAGTCGTTCTATCGCAAGTTGTGGAACGTACTCAAGGGCGATGACCAACGGAAGGATTTCGCCCATCTTTCGCCCGCTGACCGACAAGCGATTTTGGAGATACTTTCCGCAACGAAGTCGGGCTTGCCGGAGTATTGGAAAAGCGATAGGCGGTGAATTACGGTGGTGTCAAGAATCGCCCTCAGAAGGAACGCTCCGCCACTTGCCAGCGGGTATTCGGTCGCTGCTCAACAAGAATCGTGGATGCCGTTGAGCAGCCCATGAAACCGGAATTCGTTTGGTCGGGTAAGGTTATTGATGGCGTGATGGGGCGATTTGCCCGCTGACCCCGCGTTACATTTACGATCAGGAGGACTTCTGATGTCATTTGCTTTAATGGCCCCACGATGGTCGCCGTTTTTCGTCGGTAGTGCGGTGTTGATATTAAGCTGTGCGAATGAGGGCGCAGCCGAACCGGTGAGCGAACTCACCATTCAGGCGGCGGCGGGAGAGCCGTTCGGCGTGGCCAAGATCACGTTTCCCGCCGACCAAAAGACGAGCGACCGGTCTCCTTGGGATGGTGAATTTCAAATCTCGCAAAAGGATGGCCGCGTGCTGTACCCGACGTTTGTCGATGCGACTGCTCATCGCTGGCGATACGCTGCCGAGGAGCGTTCCAAGGAAGCACAAACGGTGTACTTTCTCTTTCGGGGAAGTGAGCCATTTTCAATCACGGTTCACGCCCCCACCAAGTACGAAGCAACCATCACGCCCACGCAGGGAAAAGAGGCGCACTGGAATTTTGTGAACGAATGGTGGACCGTTTTCATGGACCGTCGTTCGCTGGCCTACGGAGAAGAAGCGGATGTTTCCCCGGTGATCGACAATTATTTAGCGGCCATGTTGGCCCGGCGGATGGATTTGAAGTACGAGCGATCCAAGTCATGGCTGTCGGGCAATGACCACCTGGATCAAGTGTTCGGATTGCTGCTGGGCACGGAATCGATTCGCGCTGCAATGCAGAATGAAACGATGCTCAATACTCGCGAAGGGGTCGAGGTCGCCGACCGACCGCTACCGCTCGGCGTGGCCCCGCCCGCCCTCGAATTGCTTCGCGCCCCGGCCGATGTGCAAATCGAGCCGATGGCCCTGCATGTGCCGCATGAATGTTTGTACTTGCGGTTTGGGAGTTTCGAGAACTTTCAATGGTTTCGCGAAGCGATGGACGATTGGGGCGGGAGTATGCGAAATATCACCGCCGTTCGGGGTTTTGACTACGAAGTTTCCGCCCGGATTGAACGGCAACTCGGCCTTAAAGAGACGCCGTTATCGAAGATATTTGGCCCGCAAGTGATCGCCGATGTCGCGATCATCGGTCAGGACACATTCGTGCGGGAAGGGACGAGCCTCGGTTTCGTTTTCCAGGCCAAGAATAGCCTGTTGTTGAATTCGAGCATCACGCAACAACGGGCGGCGGCTTTGCAGAACGGTGCGAAGGAGACGAAAGAGCGGATTGCCGACCACGACGTTTCACTCATTGCGACGGACGACAATCGGGTCCGCAGTTTCTACGCGGTCGATGGCGACTATCATCTTGTCACTAACTCGCGAACCTTGGTGCGACGATTTTATGAGGCGGGCCAAGGGCAACAATCTCTGGGCAAGGCGGACGAATTTCGCTCGGTGCGAACGCTGATGCCCCTTTCGCGTGACGACTCTGCGTTTGTCTATCTTTCGGACGAATTCTTCCGCAATCTGGTCGGGCCAAAGTATCGCGTCGAGATGACGCGGCGGATGCAAGCCCTGACTGAAATCGAATTGATTCAGTTGGCCAAACTGGCCGCGCGAGCGGAAGGTGTGCCAGGAGACAGGATTGAGCAGTTGCTTGCGGCGCAGTTGCTCCCCAAGCTGTTCGGACAGCGGTCCGATGGAAGCCATCCGTCAGCGACGACGGGCGGTTATGTCGATTCACTGCGAGGTGCGCGAGGGTCGTTTCTGCCCGTCGCCGACGTGGAGGTTGAGAAGGTCACGCGGGCCGAGGCGGACGCCTATGAGGAATTCTCGCGGTTCTATCGGGGGCAATGGCAACGGGTCGATCCGGTGGCGATTGGGATCAAGCATCAAGCGGGCGGAAAAGCGAATCGCGAGCGGATTGTGTGCGATATTCATATTGCGCCGTATGCCAAGACGCACTACGGCGAATTTGCGGCTTGGTTTAGCCCCGCCACGAAGTCGGCGGTGGGCCCTGTTCCGGGCGATATATTTGCTCTTCAGACCCGACTAAGATTTTGGGGGAAAGCTGAGACGGACGAAGCATCGAATCTAGTTTTTGGGGGAATTCGTGATTTTGGCCCGCCGTTTGTGGTGCGAAATGGATACGCATTTCCGGAAAGTGAAGGCGAAACGATCAAAAAAGCACCGTTTTACTTGGGCGGTTCACCGAAAGGAGGTTTCATTGAACTTTTTACCGGAACGAATACGAAACCAGAATTGGATGCTGATGGATACGGCGAAAATCTGAACGGGAGTTTTGTTCCTTACGAGTCTTGGCTTCGAATCATGCCCGATTTCAAAGTTCTCTCGCCGCAACGAAAAACTCTGGAAGTCGTCACACCGCAATTGAAACGGATCGAGGCCGCGCGGTCCGCCCAAATTCGCTTGCATGTTGGCGATTTGTCGCAGGCGAAACTTGGCGCAATGGTCGGTGCCAATGCGTTTTTACGGGGACAGCGAACGTCGATGGGCAACACGCGACTGCTGCATCACTTGGCACAACAGTTTCAAGTGCCGCGAGACGATTGCTTGAAGATCACGCAGAACCTGCTCGATGCCAAGCTCATTTGCACGCTTGGCGGGACGTACCAAATGCAGGCGGCGGAAAACGGTTTGCAAAAATGGATTTCCACGGCTTGGAAACAAGTGGAGGAAGGAAAAACATTATCGCTGCCCGCCGGGTATCAGCCGCCGCCGCTGAATTGGTTTCGCGGGCTGGATTTGGAGTTCAGCATCGGCGAGACGGCCCTCGACGTGTATGTCGAATTGGATGTCGAACGAAAAACCAGGTAACTGCGTGATCCGAATTCGCCGCCACTTGGGTGTTTGATAAATTCACAGCCGCTCCGCGCGTTGGATATGAAGACGCGCTTGTGCAAGTATTCTGGCAGGTATTTGCGAAACGTTCTCAAGGGCGACGAACAATTTCAGGATTTCGCAAATAGGAGCACCTTGGGTGGTGTAATTGCTGAAAAAATGCGAAAGAATTGCAAATCTGCTGATGCCAGGATATTGCGCCACATCCTAAGGAATTGGATCGAAATTATTTCCTTGATTTTACGTGGTTTTCGACACGGTTATTGAGTGATCCTTCCACGCTCCGCTGCGCGTCGCGGCTAACTCATTGTTTTCAATAATTCGTGCCGAATCCTAACCGACTCTCGACCTCTCACCGACGCGAAAAAGCTGATAGGCTAGGAAGTCGGTTTGGGGCATCACGAAGGGGATCGGGAATTGGTTTCGCGGTGACGTTGTTCGAAAACAGACAATTTTTCCACGAAACCAATTCCCGACCCCTTTTCCGCAAGCCGTCGCCGTTGTGTATAATCGTCAGGCCACAGGCCGGACTTACAACGACGGCTCTACCATTGTTTAGGAATTGGCCGGAAATAACTTCCCGATATCAGTTCGTTTTTGACTCCGATTCTGAGTGACCTTTGCACGCTCCGCCACCCGCAGGCGGGTACCCGGTCGCGGCTAACCGAATATCACAAAATCGGGAAGTTATTTAGGGACTGTTCTTTATCGCGTATTTTTTTCGCAGGAATTGGTCTGATGAAGTTTTGCGTTATATTAATCGGCTTAGGCTCGTTATTCATCTTGTCGTTGGGCAAGTTGCGGGCCGAGGAACCAACCGGTGTGGCGGCAATTGTCCCGCTCTTGATACAGGTCGATGACGCCGACTTTCAACTTGATTTGCTCAAAGGAATTTCCGCTGGTCTCGAGGGGAATCGGCGAGTTGAGATGCCGAAGGGTTGGAGCGAGGCGGCCGAGAAATTGGCCAAGAGTAGCAAGCCCGAGGTCCAAGAACTCTCTCGCCGTTTGTCGATCTTATTCGGCGATCCGGCGACGACTTCCGCCGTGCGACAAATCATCGCCGATAAACAGGCGTCGCACGACGACCGCGACCGCGCACTCGGCATGTTGCTGGCGGTCCGGGACGAGAGACTTCCCCCGATTTTGCACGAACTGATTTCCGTGCCCGACTTGGCGCGATCGGCATTGAAGGGACTCGCGTCGTATGACGATCCGGCAACGCCTGAAAAAATTTTGGCGGTGTATCCCAAACTGACGCCGGAAGCCAAGGCCGACGCGCTCGCAACACTCGCCACCCGAATCGTCTATGCGAAAAAACTATTAACGGGCATCGAGAACAAAACCATTGCGCGAACTGATCTTTCGGCAGTCACAATGCAACAACTGCAGGGACTGGGCGATACGCAACTCGACCAGCAGATCGAATTAGTGTGGGGCGTCGTTCGCAGTTCGACCGGTGAAAAGAAACAAGAAATCGCCAAGTTAAAAGCGTTGTTGAAAACGCCCCCTGAGGTCGCGCTCGATCGTTCGCACGGCCGCGCGTTGTACGTCAAGACCTGCCTCCAGTGTCATACATTGTTTGGAGAAGGGGGCAAGGTTGGTCCCGACATCACGGGCGCAAATCGGGCGGACATTGACTATCTGCTCTTGAACATTGTCGATCCGAGCGCGATCTTGGCCAAGGATTATCAAATGTCGATCATTCATACGACCGACGGCCGCAGTCTTTCCGGAATCATTCAAAAGCAAGACGAGACTTCGCTGACGTTCGTGATGCCGACGGCAGTCGTCGTGGTCCCCAGAAAAGAAATCGAGGCGATCAAGTTGAGCGAACTTTCACTGATGCCTGAAGGTCTTCTCACAAAACTGAGCGAGCAGGAACTGCGTGACCTGATGGCCTATTTGCAGAATTCTGAGCAGGTTCCGCTGCCGCAATGATCTTGGCGTTGCGGTCAAACGGCGTGACAAGATACTCTGAGGCAGGGCAACCTACGAATGAATGGCGACATTCTTACTAAGGAATTGGCTCGAAATAACTTCTCGATTTAAGTTTTTTTGGCTGTGAGCGGTTCGCGCCGTGTTCCATTCACGCTCCCCCACCCGCAAGCGGGTACCTGGTCGCTGCTGACCAATGATTGAAAAACCGGGAACTTATTTGGGACCATATCCTAAGAACGGAGACTGATGGAAACACCACGCTTGAACGTCGAACAAATGGCGGGCGCGATTCACCAACACCGCGACGAAGATCATGACAAAATTCGCCTGATGCTCGCGACGCTGCGAGCCGCGGATATTGTGGAAGTTTTGAATGCCGTCCCCTCCTTGGCCGAGGCGGCAGAAACTTTAACACTCATCCCGCTCGCAATGGCGACCGACGTTTGCAATTATTCCAACCTTGCTCGACGTAGTCCGCTGCTGGAACAATCGACACCTGATCTCGCGGCAAAATTGCTGGAGGGAATGGCTTCCGACGAGCGGACCGCGACCGTCCGCAAGATGAGCGACCACGGTCGTCGAATTCTGCTCCCCCTGTTGAGTAATGACGCCCGCAAAGAAGTTGAGAACCAACTCAAGTATCCCGAAGACACGGCGGGCGACTTGATGACAACGGAGTTTGTACGCCTCGACCCGACGATGCTTGTTAAAGACGCCGTTGATTTTATTCGTCAGGTGGCTCGTGACCGCGAGTCGGTCTATGCTTGTTACGTCGTCGAGCCGGGGACTGATCGACTGTTGGGGGCCGTTTCACTGCGCGATTTGGTCATGGCGGCGGTGGACCGCCCGGTGAGCGAGATCATGCGTCCACACCCGGTGACGGTCACTGCGTTGGAGCCGCGCAAGCACGCCGTGCAAAAAATCAGTAAATACAATTTGCTCGCGTTGCCAGTCGTCGAGGGGGACAATCGGATCGTCGGGTTTATCACGGTGGACGACGCCATTGACGCCATCGTGGACGACCAAACCAACACCGTGTTGCGGATGGGTGCCGTCGAGCCGGGAGCACTCGACGAACCGTACATGGCGTGTCCCTGGTTGACGCTCGTCAAGAAACGGGCAACCTGGCTGGTGTTGTTGTTCCTGGGCGAAATGCTGACCGCGACCGCGATGGGTCACTTCGAGGCCGAAATCGCACATGCCGTCGTACTCGCTCTGTTTGTCCCGTTGATCATTTCCAGCGGTGGAAACTCCGGCTCGCAGGCAACGTCGCTTTTGATTCGCGCGTTGGCACTCAACGAGGTCCGCCTGAATCAGTGGGCGCAAGTTTTGCGCCGCGAACTTGTTTCCGGTGCGTCGCTCGGGATCATTTTAGGAACGGTCGGCATGTTGCGAATCGCCCTGTGGCAATGGCTCCAATGGTACGACTACGGCGTCTATTGGGAGCGGGTGGCCATAACCGTTGGCCTGTCACTGATGGGCATTGTCCTGTGGGGGAGTGTGGCCGGTTCAATGTTGCCCTTTCTGCTCAAACGCCTCGGACTTGATCCGGCGACATCTTCTGCGCCGTTCGTCGCAACGCTCGTGGACGTGACGGGCCTCATTATCTACTTCACCGTAGCTAAAATTGTGTTGAGCGGGGCACTACTCTAATCGACACAGTTGCCGATGAATTCTTTGACGCTCCGCTGCGCGTCGCGGCTAACCGATTTATCGTGCGACCGGGAAGTTAATTCGGGCCGAATCCTAAGCCGTGCCCTATTCAACGAACTGGATAAGCGGTGGGGCGAATTTCAATTGAGATTCGTGACGGCCGTCCTACTCCACCAACGCCCTGATCAGCCCTTCGGCTTTGTGCCAGGTTTCTTCGTACTCGCGGGCGGGGTCCGATTGGGCCACGATTCCTCCACCGACGGGAAACTGCCACCAGCCGCCACCTGCGGTGATCGTGCGAATCAAAATGCTCGTGTCGCAATTACCGTCGAAGCCGACGTAACCAAGCGCACCGCAGTACGGCCCCCGCGCGGTCGGTTCCAACTCGGCAATGATTTTCATCGCGCGGACCTTTGGCGCGCCGGTGATCGAGCCGCCGGGAAAAGCCGCCCGTAATACATCCAGCGGTCCCATTCCGGCCCGCAATCGCCCTCGCACGGCGGAAACCAAGTGCTGCACATACTCGTAAAGTTCGAGTTGGCAAAGCTGCGTGACGCGAACCGACTCTGGCCGACAAACTCGCGAGAGATCGTTTCGCAAGAGATCGACGATCATCACGTTTTCCGCCCGATCCTTCTCGCTGGCCCGTAAATCGTCACCCGCAAAGAGGTCCGCCTCGGGCCGCGCGGTCCTTCGCCGGGTTCCCTTGATTGGCCGCGTTTCGACATCGCCGTTGCGAATTTGCAAGAACCGCTCGGGCGACGCGCTGGCCAATTGAAACGGACCGAGATCAAAGTACCCGGCAAACGTCGCCGGATTTCTCCGTCGCAACCGGCGATACAATTCGACCGAATCTTCACGTGCGGGAAACAACAGGCGTTGGGCCAGATTGACTTGAAAGATGTCGCCCGCGCGGATGTACTCGATTGCCCGTTCGATGGCCTGCAGATAATCATCTCGCGAAAAGTTGCTCGTGAGACCGTTAGGACCGGGCACAGAGAATTGGGGAGCGAGATCACTGGCGGGAATGGATGGGGTTGCTATTAAGTGTGAATGAGCGGTGTCACGAATTTCGTGCGGCGAATCTTCTTGCGTTAGACGATAGAAAAACTTCAGCCGTTCGTAGGCCCGATGGAGCCGCTGGCTCGGGACCGCTTCTGGCCAGCCGTGCGAAATGATCCAGGCTCGATTTTGCACATGATCGAACGCGGCAACCACATCGTACATTCCGACCGCCATGCCGGGCGAGTGAAATTCGTCGTACCGCGTTTTCGGAATTCGTTCGAGCGAGCGGGCCAAATCGTAACTCCACAATCCGGCGGCTCCTCCTTGAAAGGGCGGCAGGTCAGGCATGTTCTGGCCGGGAAAAGCCCCCAAACGCTCCGCAAGTTTTCGCCAACATTCGACATCGTCGGCCGCAGTCGTGTGAAACTCAAACGGGTCGGCCGCGACGAACGAATATCGCCCCAACAACGGATCTCGCCGCGCACTGTCGAAGAACACACAATGCGGCAATCGACGCCAACGGAGAAAAACCTCTTCCGCTTCAGGAGCGGGCAGGAGTTCTTCAACCAGCGGTTCAGAAGGGATCGTGGACATTCTTCGTCGATGTATGTTGCGGTGAGTGTGATTTAATAGACCAGTGCTTTGTCACGGCTCAATTGAGGCATCCCTCGCTTCAACCGTGACGCATTCGGTCCTGTGGCTTGCTGTTTATACACAACTTCCGCAGTTCCCGCCAATTTGTTCCCACGTTAGAAGCGTTGTGCAACAGGTTTCGGGGACAAAACGGGGAGGGCCTGCTTCCATGCATACCTGTAACCTTATCGTCAAGCACAGGTGCATACCCAACAAATTTGGTCCATCAACGACGAAGAGCATTTTCTTGGATGACTCATTCCGCCGTTGTACTCACCCACCGGCATCGGATATAACAGCCGCAGATCGTCCACATTATCGCGACTCAAACCGCTTGCCGCGTTCACCCGGCTGAGGAAACCACCGAATGTCGATTTTGAAGCGCGTACTGGTCAAGGTCTCGGGCA
The DNA here is from genome assembly GCA_043738845.1 of Planctomycetaceae bacterium. GTDB lineage: Bacteria > Planctomycetota > Planctomycetia > Pirellulales > DASRSE01 > DASRSE01. The sequence goes on along the minus strand of JAYUFG010000512.1, from coordinate 15,342 downwards.
ACCGCTTCATGCAACGCCTCATGGAAAAGAACGCCAATCTGGCGCATTTTTTGATGGGAATTGGGTCGGGCGGAGATCCAAACTCAAGTGGCGAACGGCTGATTTTTGAAACGCTAAAAAAACATTGCCACGAACCGTTTTGCGTCTTCGATGTGGGAGCCAATCAGGGCCAATTTCTGCAACTCCTCCTCACGAACATCGGCACCGAAAAGTTTTCCGTCCATTGCTTCGAGCCGGGCGTCGAAACCTTTAAGCGGCTCACGCAGTCGGCTCCCAACGATCCAAGGATTCGGTTGATCAACGTCGGACTCGGCAAGGAAGCGGGAACGGCCGAACTTCATTACGACGCCCAAGGTTCCGGACTCGCGTCCCTCACCAAACGGCGGCTCGAACATCACAACATCGACTTCAGCCAGTCCGAGCCGGTGACGATCACGACCATCGACCAGTATTGTTCGGAAAACGGCATCGAACGAATTCAACTCTTAAAACTCGATATTGAAGGGCACGAACTCGACGCCCTCGCCGGTGCCCAGGAAATGTTTCGTCGCAAGGCGATTGACGTCGTCACGTTTGAATTTGGTGGGTGCAACATCGACACCCGATCGTATCTGCAAGACTTTTGGTATTTCTTGCAGGACGTGAACATGGACTTGTATCGAATTACGCCGTCGGGGTATTTGTCGCCGATTACTTCCTATAAAGAACACCACGAGCAATTTCGCACGACGAATTTTATCGCGCTGGCTAGCAACGATTAGCGGCCGCGTTCTCACGGTGCGCACTCCCGCTTAGCCGCCGCGACCACGCGGCAACATGCCCGGCGTGGACGCTCGGGCTAAGCCGGGGAAATCAATCCGACTAAATGAAAACTCCTCGTTCGAGAAATCAATCTTAATCGCTGCACCCTCCGGGAATTGGCCTCTAAGGATTTCCGACGCCAAACGTGTTTCGCTCCGATGACTCGTTACACCTCGGCTTGTCGATACTCTCTCAAAACTTTGTGAACCAAATTGTCCGGACCTTCGATGTCAACGGACCAAGTATCGCTGAACACAGTCAACTCCTGATCGCCAATCCTCAACGAATAAATGTCTGTGCCAACTACCCAATCCTTTCCGACAAGCTGTGCATCGAGTCGGCGAAGTGTTCGACGGAATCGTTCTATCGCGTTCTCATCGCTTGGGTAACAAATGTCGGCTCTCATTTTGTGCGAACGATTCCGTGGACTAACTTATTGGGGGACGACGTATTGCAAACGACGAAAATACTGTTTGTTACGGATCCACCGATCCTAGATGATGATCGTCGGCTGCCCCGCGAACTCAAGCGTGCAGGACTCATGTTGCGGACCATCGTCCGAAATCGTTAGCCTGTGACCCGACCCAAAGACCAGGGTGAAGGAATGCGGCGCATCAATGCTGAAACTCAAGACGGGAATGTTGATAATCTGATGGACGCAATAACTATCGCGGCTCTCATGCTCCTGCGCTGAATCGATCAGCACCCCACTGGGGTCGCGCAACTCCCAGGCCGTCGTCGGAGTGATGTAGGTGCCGCCACCAAAACGGAAGCAAATCTGGTATTTCCCAATCGTTATAGCATCAAGTTCTTGGCCGATGAGGAGAGCGAGCGGCAAGTCTGATGGAACGCCATACATACGGTTGTGTTTATACGCCTAACTCAAAGTAATGCCGCAAGTCTGAGGCGGAGTGTTACCGTATTTTATTGGTAGAACAAGTAAAGGTCAAATTTTTTGCCGAGCTTACGTCATTTCGCGGGGGCATCAATCCGACTAAACGAAAACTCCTCGTTCGCAAAATCAATCTTAATCGCTGCACCTTCGGGAAATTGCCCCCTCAGGATTTCCGACGCCAGCGGGTTTTGAATTCGCTGCTGGATCACGCGCTTCAATGGTCGCGCACCATAAGTCGGGTCGTATCCGTCGCTCGCGATATGATCGAGAGCCGCAGGCGTGACGACCAATTCCAGGCCGACTTTTTCCAATTGCTTACGCAGCCGTTCAATTTGAATCGTAACAATTTTCCGAATTTGATCCCGCTGGAGTGGGTGAAAAATGATCGTTTCGTCAATGCGGTTCAAAAACTCGGGCAAGAATCTTTCTTGCAGCGAGTTTTTCACGGCATCGCGAATTTCGTCTTCGCCGCCCCCGGCCTGCGTGATTTCTTGAATGGATTGACTGCCGATGTTCGACGTCATGACGATAATCGTATTGGTGAAATCGACGGTGTGGCCGTGACTGTCCGACAGGCGGCCATCGTCGAGAACCTGCAATAAAACATTGAACACATCGCGATGGGCTTTTTCAATTTCGTCGAGCAGCACAACGGAGTAAGGGCGGCGACGGACTGCTTCGGTCAGGCGACCCCCTTCGTCGTAACCGACGTAACCCGGCGGCGCGCCGATCAAGCGGCTGACCGTGTGCCGCTCCATGAATTCACTCATGTCGAGCCGGACCATCGCCCCTTCGTCATCGAACAAAACTTCCGCCAGGGCTTTGCACAGTTCGGTCTTGCCCACGCCTGTCGGACCCAGAAACAAAAACGAACCGAGGGGGCGGTGCGGGTCTTGCAAACCTGACCGGCTGCGACGAACGGCGTTCGCAATCGCTTCGACCGCCTCGTCTTGGCCGATGACACGCTCATGCAGCCGCTCCTCTAGCACGAGCAGCTTCGCTTTTTCGGTTTCCATCATCCGGGTGACAGGAACGCCGGTCCAGGCACTGACAACCTCGGCAATTTCCTCTGGTCCAACTTCTTGACGTAAAAGTCGGCGGCCCGATTTCGGTTGCTCGGTCGGGCCAGTCGTTTCCAGTCGCTGCGACAATTTCTTGCGATGTTGATCGAACTCGAACAATTTTCGATAGTCGTCCTCGCCGACGACCATGCCCGACGATTGTTTTTCCTTAATCGCGGCCGACAGTTGATCGAAATCGAGTTCGGCCTTGTTGAGTTGGGCGCGAATTTCGTGGACGTTGCCCAACCCTTGCTTTTCGCCCTCCCACTGTTCGCGCAGGCTGGCCAGTTTGTGCCGCAATTGGGCCATTTCCTCTTCAATATCCACCAGGCGTTCCCGCGCATGTTCCTCAGTTTCCTCGGCCAATTGCCGCGCGGCGAGTTCCAACTGAACCAGCCGTCGCTGAACTTGGTCGATCTCGCTGGGCACGCTTTCAAGTTCCATTGCCAGACGGCTGGCCGCTTCGTCGATCAGGTCAATCGCTTTGTCGGGCAGGAACCGGTCGCTGATATAGCGGCTCGAAAGTTGGGCCGCCGCGACGAGGGCCGAGTCTTTGATCTTGACCCCTTTATGATGCGCTTCGTAACGAGGTTTGAGTCCCCGCAGAATTGCGATGGTGTCCTCGACCGACGGTTCGCCGACGTAGATCGGTTGAAAGCGTCGTTCGAGAGCCGCATCTTTTTCGATATGTTTGCGATACTCGTCGAGCGTTGTCGCCCCGACACAACGCAACTCTCCTCGCGAGAGGGCAGGCTTCAACAGATTGGCCGCATCGGCAGCCCCTTCGGCCGCACCGGCCCCGATGACCGTGTGCAATTCGTCGATGAACAAGATGACCTGACCATCGGCGGATTGAATCTCTTTGAGGATTGCTTTCAGACGATCTTCAAATTCACCCCGATACTTCGTTCCGGCAATGAGCGCGCCGAGATCGAGCGAGATTACCCGCTTATTTTTGAGGCTTTGCGGCACGTCGCCCTGCACGATTCGCAGGGCGAGACCTTCGGCAATGGCGGTTTTGCCGACGCCCGGCTCGCCAATCAGGACGGGATTATTCTTGGTCCGGCGGGACAGAACTTGAATCACGCGGCGAATTTCTTGATCGCGTCCAATGACCGGATCGAGTTTGCCTTGGCTCGCCCGCTGGACCAAATCAATGCCGTACTTTTGCAACGCCTGAAACTTTTCTTCCGGATGTTGATCGGTCACGCGGGCGGAACCGCGGATTGTTTGCAGCGATTTCAAAATGTCTTTATCGCTGACGGCGTTGAGCTTCAAAACATTCTTCGCTTTGGAATCGACCTTTGCCAGCGACAGCATCAAATGCTCGGTCGAGACGAATTCGTCCTTCATCGTCTGGGCTTCGTTCGCGGCACCCTCGAAGACCTTGTTCACGTCCTGACCCATTCCCGGTGCGGAGCCGCCGGAGACTTTGGGCAGATGATTCAGTTCCGCCTCGACGACCTTTTCGAGTTGCGCCCGCGGCGCGCCGATTTTGTCGAGGATCGGCCGCACGACGCCATCGGTTTCAGACAGCAATCCCGCCAGCAGATGGAGCGGATCAACCTGCGGATTTCCCCGGTCAGCGGCTAAATCCTGCGCCCGCTGCACAGCCTCTTGGGCCTTAACGGTAAATTTATCGAAGCGAAATGCCATGATGGGATGCTGGTGGTGAGTGTGAACGGTGCCCCGTAATTGGGTGACTATCGCATCGCTTGCGCGACGCGGCTAAACGGCGAATTCGGGGAAGTAATTTGTGTCAGATTCTAAGAGAACATATCGCGGGCAATGTGTCCAGAATGTCGAGTTTGAATTCATCGGCGGCAGTTATTTATGGCCGGTGCTGGGCGAATTTGCACGCTTGTCGCGCAAAGTTCTAAACATCATTGCCAAATTTCAGTGTTTTCAAAGCGGTTGCGTATTCGGCGGGTGTGTTGACATTTAGCAGAGATTGCAATTCCGGATCGACGGCTCGCAAGGATTGTTCGTCGAGCCAATGGGTTGAAATGGTCATGAAGAAGTCGCGCAATGACATTTCACCGCGTGCAATTCGTGCATCGAGTTGCGGGGCCAGCTTGGTGCGAAAGATGGCCGCCAACGGTTGTGGAAAACCGCCGATACGGGGAACGATAGCGTCATCGTGTTCTCTAAGCGAACCGCAGACGAAGCGAACCAATTCCGCCCGTAGTAATGGCAAATCGCACGATGCGACAAAGGCCGCGTCACACGTGATTGAAAGCGCGGCCAAGCCCGCCGCCACGCCTTCCATCGGGCCGCAATCGGTTCGACGATCTCGGACGATGGTTACGTTCGCCCCAAGCCGTGGAAGTTTTTGTCCACGCGCGGCGACTACGACGACCGGCTGCACGACTTCACCGACAATACGCACCATCCGCTCCAGGAGCAATTCTGGCCCGAACGGAAGCCAAGCCTTCGGCTGCTTCATCCGGCTGCTGTGCCCGCCACAAAGAATAATTCCGCCGTTGGACATGAGGTTGTTTCGTTGCAAACATTCACAAAGGCTACTAACTCAACCCAAGACCGGACACGAGTCAAACCATTGGCGGTCGTCACGGTACATCCAATCGACCGCTTCCATCGGTCCCCACAAACCCGACTCGTACTGCAAGAGGCTGGGCTTCTCGTTCGTCGCCCAGGCTTGCAAGATCGGGTCGATAATTCCCCAAGCCAGTTCGACCTCGTCCGCCCGGGCGAACAAACTCGCGTCGCCGATCAAGGTGTCGAGTAATAATCGCTGATAGGCCTCGGGAATTTCGCCCGAAAATTCCTTCGAGAAGCGAAAGTCGAGTTCCGTCAAACGCATGTCCATGCCCGCGTCGGGCGTCTTGGTTTGAAATAGAAGCTGAATTCCTTCGGCCGGTTGGACCTGGAGTATGAGTCGATTTGCGTCGTAATCGTCGTTTGCCTTTTGCTGGAACAGCATGTGGGGCGGCTTGCGAAATTGAATAACAATCTGCGTCGTGCGACACGACATGCCCTTTCCGCTACGAAGATAAAACGGAACTCCCTGCCACCGCCAGTTGTCAACTTGCAGTTTGATGGCGGCAAAGGTCGGCGTTTGGCTGAAAGGCTGCACGCCCGGCTCCGACGTGTAACCTTGATACTGGCCGCGAATCGTATCGCGGGCGACATCCTCCGGCGAGAGAATGCGAATCGCTTCCAGCACCTTGACCTTTTCATTGCGGACGGCGTCGGCTTGAAATTTGACAGGTGCTTCCATCGCAGTGACCATCAACAGTTGCAGCAAATGGTTTTGGAACATGTCGCGGAGGATTCCCGACTTTTCGTAGTATTCTCCACGGCGACCGATGACGACTTCTTCTGCAACGGTGATTTGCACGTGATCGATGTAATTGCGATTCCAGACTGGCTCGAAAATCGTGTTGGCAAAACGCAAAACTAAAATGTTCTGCACCGTTTCCTTGCCCAGATAATGATCGATGCGATAAACCTGCTCTTCGCGAAAAACGCGGTGGACGGCTTCGTTCAAATGCTGGGCCGATTTCAGATCGGTCCCGAACGGCTTTTCGATGACGACGCGGCGGACACCGTGCGTTTCGTCAGAGAGGCCCGCTTGGCCCAGTTGACCAATCGCGATCTCATAATGCTGCGGCGAGGTCGCAAGGTAATAAACTCGCGTGGAAGTCTGGCCATGTTCGATTTCGTCGAGTGTCGCTCGCAACGCGGTGAAGGACTCGCCGTTATCAATGTCGCCCGTCTGATAAAAAATCATTTGTGCGAAATGGAACCAAACGTCGGGGTCGAAATCCTTGCCCGCGAATTGGCGGGTGGTCTCGGCGAGTTTGTCGCGCCAGACTTCGTTGGTGAAGGCGGTTCTTGAAAAGCCAACGATCCGCGTGTCCTCTGGAAGTCGTTTTTTGCGAAACAGGGCGTACAGGGCGGGGATCAGTTTGCGACCGGTTAGATCGCCAGAGGCACCGAAAATGACAAACGTGTGGGGCATGATGAGAGGTGGTTGGTTGGAGATGGGATTGGACGGTTTTGGCGAATGAGCGTTTTCGGCGAATTGGAGTTTTTGGCGAATTGGAGGGCGTTAGCCCCCGGTGCTTAGAGCGAAACGTCCCGGCGTAAGTTACGATTCTCGCAAATGTACGTAATAGTGATGCAAGGACACCGGGGGCTGACGCCCTCCGGCTCGCCGGGTACGGTTTTACTTTGCTCGCCGTGTTGCGAGTGATTGTCGGGCGGGCGTCGATTGTCCGTCAAGGGCGGAATATGGCTGGCGGGTGAGCAAAGACGCCGGATTGGCTGAAATCGGGCGAAGAACCGGGGATGACTGGGCCGAGAAATTCACGAGCTAAGCCGCAAACTTTATGAAATCGGCAAACTTTTCTTGACACCCCGATTCCATTGGATAGGATTAAGGCCAGTAGTGGCTCCCTACCTGTCAAATCCTGCCGCAGAAGTTGCCCGCGTGGTGCGGGCGTTGGCTCACCCGCTCACCAGGCCACTACCGGCAGGTTCCCCTTACGTGCTTTCGGAGAAACCCCATGAAGAAGAGTTGGATGCTGGTTTGTGGCTTGGTCGTTTTCGGAATGATGATTGGCGGCAGTGTGCAGCCAGTCAGTGCCGTTCCGAATTTCAAGAAGGCTTTTGAAGAAATGTATGTCAAAGCCGACACCCCGCTGGCCAAGGCGGTCGATACGGCCAAGTGCGATGTTTGCCACGTCGGTGAGAAGAAGAAGGAAAAAAACGATTACGGCAAGGCCCTTGGCACGTTGCTCAAGAAGACTGACAAGGACGACAAAGACAAGATCAACAAAGCCTTGAAAGAGGTCGAAGGAAAGCCGTCGAAGGCCGGTGACGCCAAGTCCGCCACGTTCGGCGACAACATCAAGGCTGGCAAATTGCCAACCGGTGGTTGATTTCAAAGACTCGCCTGAGTCACTCGGATTAAAACCTAATCACAAGGCCCGCTGGACATTTCCGGCGGGCCTTGTGCGTTCAATCGGTAGACGGGCGTTCAAAACAGCGGAACCAAATAGAATATCGTTCTCATTCACCACCACCAAACCTCCTCCATTTATGACCCACTCCAACCAATCTCGTTGGCACGCGGCGACGATCATCGTCTTGATTCTTGCTACGAATCGGTTTGCGATTCTGCCCAGCGTGATTGCTGCGGATGGGGAAATTCGCCATTCGTTTTTTATCGCCGGGCCGTCCTATACCGGCATTATTGACGAAGACGGAAAAGAATCATGGAACGCCGGACGGGCGGGCGCACGGGACGGATTCGTACTTGACGGAGGCAAAGGAAACGTGTTGATCGTCTGGTCCGATGAAGTCCGTGAGTTGACGCGGGAGAAAAAGACGGTCTTTCACTACACCAAATCTCCCGAGTGCAAAGAACTCGGCACGGCCGCGCGGCTGGCCGACGGGCGGACGCTGATCACCGAGTTGGGACCAAAGCCCCGTCTGCTCGAAGTGGACGCCGAGGGAAAAATCGTTGTCGATTGTCCGCTCCAACCGGAAACTGACAATGCCCACATGCAAACTCGCATGGCTCGCAAGCTTGCGAATGGGAACTATCTCGTTCCGCACCTACTCGCGTTCAAGGTGAAGGAGTATTCGCCCGACGGAAAAATCGTGCGAGAGATCGCGACGGACCTGCCAGAATTGGGCGGTCCCAAGGCCGAGAATTGGCCCTTCACGGCCATTCGACTTGCCAGCGAGCGAACACTCGTGAACCTGACCCACGGCAATAAGACGGTCGAATTCGACGCCGCAGGAAAAGTCGCATGGCAGATTAGCAACGACGATTTTCCGGAGTTGAAGCCGTTTGCCGATCCGTGCGGGGGCCAGCGACTTCCCAATGGCAACACGGTCATTGCCAGTTACGGCACCAAAAGTCCGATCAAGATTTTCGAGGTCACGCCGGACAAGAAAATCGTGTGGCAATACACGGGCAAGCACAACGCCCACGAGATACAAATTCTCACAACGAACGGTCAATCGGTAGAAGGCCCGCCGCTGAAATAATGACCCATTCGTAATTTATCATTTATCATTCGTCATTTTTCTTGTTCTCGACCACCGGCGGGGCGTCGGCGACCTTCGGAACATTCGCCGCGTCGGTCGTCAGCGGGGGCATCGAGTAGCTTTGCTCTTCTTCGTCGGTGAAAACTTCGTCGAGTTCCATCGCATCGACTTTCAGCCGCATCAGCAAATAGACGGCCGTCATGGCGGAGAAGAAAAAGCCGTACATGAAGGCTGTCCCTAAAGCCAGCACGCAGCTATTCCAAAAATGGATGACCCGATGTGAGAAACCCGTGGAATCAGCGTTGATTTCGTTGAGTCGATCAATCCCCATTCCCCAACTGATTGCCCAGGTGCCAAAATGCACAATCGAGTGAGCAAAGAGATCGACCAACAGCCCGCCGAGTAGACCGAAGGCGGCAGCGACCGCGATGTAGAATAGATAGTGCAGAGGCCGTTCCCGGATATAGTTGTACGAGCGGCTGAGCGAATCGAAGGCGTCGGTCCCTTCCGTGCCAATCGTGCCCCACATCAATGGCCAACCGAAAAACAGGCCGAGTACCAAGATCGCCAAGAACGCTCCCGCCGCCAACACGAGGGGCCACAAAATCACACTCAGCACCAGCGCGAAATCCATTCGGAACAGCAGTCCCAACACGAACAGCGGAATCGTGGCCAGCAAGACACCCACGAACGGAAAGAGCGGCCCCAGCACAAAGCCCATCCACTTTCGCAACGCGAAACCGAGTGCAGCGCGAATCCCCACACGATCCTCTCGCGCCAACGCGAGTGCCGAGATTCTTGCAATTGCTCCGCCGAACAGCGACCAGACGGCGATCGACCAGACGCCGCCGAGAATTAAATAGGCCAACTGGACAAAGTTTAATTTGACGTCAAAGAGGTGAACAAACGGGCGACTGAGATCATGCCACACTCGTCCGATTGGACCCGTTTGGTGCATGATCGACGGGAGCCGTAAGCCCTCGTTTCGTGATTGAATTAGTAATTCGTCGGGGGTTTTTTCGATTTCAAACGGACACCGCGAACAGTCCTTCACCAACTCATTCGTGTCTTTGTTGTCACCATTTGAAAACACCTTGCCCAACGCCCACCAGCCGCTCGTTGCGACCAATAGTCCTACCGAGGCCAGGACGAGAACTCGAATTCCGACGGCCAATCGAAACGACTTGAGGATCAAGAGCCAGGGGCATAACTCTTGCCAATCGATCCGCCGCAGCGTGCCGCGTTCGTCGGTCATAATTAGGTCTCGCAAGGTGTCAATATCAGTGAGGAAACGCCCGCATTATACGGTCCCTATCCGCCGTTGCAAGGACGGAGCGGGGGCGGACTTGCGGATGTTTGGGTTTCGCGGGAACGCATTCCGCTGTGCGTCGCTGCTAAACGGGAAGGTTGCTCAACTTGTTCTGACGAATTGGGACCGACTGTATCGCCATTCCATGGAGCGATTACTCCACCGGGCTGCTCTTGGCGTAGGAGCCGAGGATGACCATGCGGACCGCTTTTTTCGCGAGTGATTCGGTCGCTTTACGAACGCGCAGGTCTTGCAGATGGCCTTCGAGTTCGACGAAGAAAAGATAGCGTCCTTGCGATTGCGGGATTGGGAACGATTCGATCCAGGTGAGATTGAGTTTGCAGCGTTTGAAAATTTGCATCGCGTCGGCGAGGGCACCGGGCTGATGCTCGACCTCGAACATGATCGCCGTTTTGTCGTGACCGCTCCGTTGGGCCGGATGTTCTCCAATCACAGCGAAGCGGGTGAAATTCTCGGCGTTGTCCTCAATGTTTTCCGCGAGGACGTTCAAACCGTAATGCAATCCGGCCTGCATACTGGCGATCGCGGCTGCACCCGGCTTGTCTTGGGCAAGTTGGGCGGCGGTGGAAGTGCTGGTGACTTCAATCGTGCGAGCCGTTGGCAAGTGTCGCATCAGCCAGTTGCGACATTGCGAAAGAGCCTGCGGACGGCTGTAAATTTCTTGAATCTCGGAACGGGTACAACGCCCCAACAGGTGATGGTGAATTCGCAACTGGACTTCGCCGCAAATTCGCACCGGCATCCTGACAAAGTTTTCAAGCGTGTCGGCAACGCGTCCGTCCGTTGAGTTTTCTAGCGGAACAAGACCATATTGAGCGTGACCTCGATTGACCTCTTCAAACACGGCACTGATACTGCTGACGGGAAGCATTTCGACGCAATTGCCGAAGCGGTGAATTGTCGCGAGGTGACTATAACTATAGAAAGGTCCGAGAAAGGCAACTCGCAAATCTTTTTCGAGCGACCGCGAGCCGCTGATGAGTTCGCGAAACACGGCCCGCACGGCTTGCTCCGGCAATGGCCCCTTGCTCAGTTCGCGCACCCGATTGAGGACTTCTTCTTCGCGAGCAGGGTCGTAGACGGTTTGGCCCGTCGAGCCTTTGATCTTTCCAATGGCGTGGGCGAGCTTCGCCCGTTCGTTCATGAACTTGACGAGTTCGCGATCAAGCTTGTCGATTTGCCCTCGCAATTTATTGAGCGCGGGATTCGTGTTGTTCGAGTTGGCCGACGACCCTTTGTCCATGAAAAATCCAGTGAGCAGCGGAAGGATAAAAAGGGTTAGGCGAAACAGTGGGTCGTGGGCCAGAGTCTAGGATGGCCTGGTCCGAAATGGGTTTGTGTTATGTGGGACTTTGAAAGGTAGTTGGCGGATGGCTTTCCTTAGTATATGTTGCATTTCCAATTTGGCAAACAGTCTTGGAGTATGGTCGCGTTCAGTTCGTTGTGGTTATTCATTGTTTCTTCAGTCGCGTTAGCAGGCCGGACACCTTTTTTCGTTCAAGATTTACATTGTAGCTCAAAACTGACCGACAACACGAGGATGATCAAAATGTTTTTCTACATGCGATTGGTCGTTGTGAGTACCGTGCTTCTCTGTCGCTTCGCCGAGCAAGCGGTGGCAGAAACTTTGTTGCCCTTGAGGACGCAAGGTCGTCAGATCGTCGATCCGAAAGGGAAAGCGGTCCCGCTGCGGGGAGTCAATGTCGGCGGCTGGCTCGTGACGGAGGCCTGGATGTGTGGGCAGTCGGACGATGGAAAACGCAAAGCACTCGAACAACTTGAAAAGCGATTCGGCGTGGAAAAGGCGGCGACGTTGCTGAACGCTTGGCAGGACAACTGGATCACGGCCGCCGATCTCGATGCGATTCAATCCTACGGCTGCAATGTCCTGCGGGTTCCCTTTAGTTATCGCACGCTCCAAGATGCCGACGGCAATTGGAAGCGAGATAGCAAGAAAAATATCGACTTCTCGCGAATGGATTGGGTCGTCAAAGAGGCACAGCAACGCGGGATGTATGTAATTTTCGTGCTGCACATTTGGCCCGGCGATTACAACGAGATTTCAAAAGTCTCGAACGACGGAAAAGCTGTTCGGAACAAAATGGGTTTGCTTTGGGTGGAAGTCGCGAAGCATTATAAAGGAGTGGTCGCGGTCGCGGCGTTTGACGTCATCAATGAACCACAAGGCTCGCCAGGGAACGTATTGCAAAAAACGTTTTATGATGCCATTCGTGGTCAGGATCCGCAGCGGATGTTGATCTTTGAATCGGTCAGTTATCCGGCGATCAAAAATGAGCGGTGGCAAAATATCGTCTGGTCGGCCCACTATCCGGAAAACACGCAGAAAACCGGCACGGTAAAAGAACGTCTCGAGGCCTTTGATCGCAAGGAACAGATTAGCACCACGCCGGGCGTCGTGATTCCGATTTTTATCGGCGAGGCAAAGGCTCCCGCCGACACCGCCGAGTCCGCCGCCGAACTGGGCAAAGCGTTCAATGATGCGGGCTTGAGTTGGACCATCTGGACGTACAAAGGGGTCGATAACGGCGGCTGGGCAGCGGTCAATTATCCACGTTCCTTGAAGTATGACCTTAGCACCGATTCCTATGAAACGATTTTAGAAAAATGGACCACCGGTCTGTCGCAATGGCGAGAGGCCGGAAAGGAAAGTAACCTGAAGAAGAATAACTGGTGGATCGAGGGATTTGGCAAAGCATTTAAGAATGAGATCGTTAAGTAGCGGTGCGCCCATCGCGGTTGGTCGTGCGCGAGGCGTGGCTACTTTGTGTCCGAGCGGTTGGTCGGTTGCAGAGGTCGTACCGTAGTCCTGGCCGCTACGGGCGGAATAGAATCCCCGGGTGCCCCGGCCTAATTTCGGGTGGCAAAGGTTGCTTCCGCAACCGTTGGCGAAGCTCAGAGGTTTCGTTGACGGGTGTACTTGCTGGCAGCGGCCCACAAAAACACCGCAACTTGAAAACACTCATCGGCCGGGTATCATCAAGGTTGAGTGCGGGAGGTGCCGTGCCGCAAGAGCAACAATGACGGTGTTGTTCTCAACGAGATCGAGGAACTGCGATGCAAAATTTCTTGTTTGCCAACAAAGCGTTACTTACATTGCACCTACTTGCGTTGCTGGGTTGTCTGGGATGTACCGACAATTCCGGTAGGAAAGGATCCGGCGATTCTGTGATTGGGATCAGGGTTGAAGCCAAGAAGCAGTTGCCCGACGCCGTAGGCAAACGGATAATAGTTACGGGAAAAATACCGGAAAACTACCCCAAGAACCATGTATGGGTTAAAAGCAACGATTTTGCGATTGACCTCGGAGAATCCGAAAAATCAGCGGCTTTGCGAGGCAAGACCGTCACCGTCTCGGGAATACTATTTTTTGAGCCGCCCGACAATAACCCAACAGACCCACATTGGCTTGAGATCGGTGAATCTCCACACTTGATGCCATACTATTATTTTAAGGAGTGGTCATTGGAGGCAGATTGAAGCCGCTCAGATGTCAGCGTCCAATGACTTTCTGCGCAACGGAACGCCGCGTCCGAAATCAATACGCATTCTGTCGTTTCAGCACGACGAAGAAGGTCTTGAACAGAATGCGGAAATCCATCCAAAGGGACCATTCACGGATGTAGCGATGGTCGAACTCGATTCGCTTTTCCATCTTGTCGAGCGTTTCGGTCTCGCCTCGATAGCCGTTGACCTGCGCCAGGCCCGTAATACCCGGCTTCACCTTATGACGCAGCATGTAGCCGTGAATTTGCGTGCGGAAGTTTTCATTCTGCAAGTTTGGATGGGGACGTGGCCCGACCAGCGACATCGTCCCTTCTAGGACGTTGAACAACTGTGGCACTTCGTCCAGCGACGTCTTTCGCAAAAACGCCCCGAGTTTCGTCACGCGGGGGTCGTCTTTCGTCGCCTGTATATATTCGCTGCCCGCTTCGCAAACGCTCATTGAGCGAAACTTCCAGACGAAAAATCCTCGCCCGTCGAGACCATATCGCTTTTGCCGAAAGAAGACCGGACCGCGCGACGTGATCTTGATCGCGATGGCAATCGCCAACAGGGGAATCGCACCAATGACCAGAAATACGCACGCCAACACGAAATCAGTGATCCGTTTGACCATCCCGTCAATGCCGTAAAACGGATTTTCAAACACACTGACCGCAGGCACGCCGTTGATACTTGTCCAACGGGAATGGAGCAACTGAAACACGAAGAAGTCCGGCACGATGTAAACCGACGCCGTCGAATTAGCCAGCGCGTCCAGAATCCCCTTGATCCGCGTTTCTGCCCGCATCGGCAAGGTCACATAGACTGTATCGACCAGATTGCATTGCGTTTGTCGCACGAGTTCTTCAATCGTGCCGACCTGTTTGCCAATATCGGCGGGCACATTCGGCAAGCGTGAGGCGGGACGATCGTCATAAAAGCCAGCAAGTTGCAAACCCAACTCGGGCGAGTTCTCGATATTCCGCGCGAGCGTAAAACCCAACTCGTTGATTCCAACAATCGCAAATCGCTTGGTGTTGTAACCACGCAAGCGGAGGAAATGCGTCAGACCTCTTAGCAATGTTCGATCAACGACCATCATGGTCGCCGTCGCAACGGCCCACAAGAGCAACAGCCCTCGCGGAATGTTGTCTGAGTGCCCACTCCACACTCCGAGCGTGAGCAGGATCGGTGCAGTGATCGTGACGGTCAGCACGGCGCACAAGACCTCGCGGTCGAGTGATACGCCGCGCCAACTTCGATAGATGCCCGTTGCCTCGCCCACCAAATAGAAGACGACAATGGCGGCAATACCCGCCGTCAAATGGCGGTCGGTCCAGACTTCCTCACGATGATGGAGCGACCACAGCAGACAGATTAGGATCGTGCCTACATCGAGCAAGCGGTGAAACAGGTCGCGCAAGGACCAAGTCTCGTGAATTCGACGTTCTGCGGACGACATGACAAACACCCCACCACTGAGCGGTAGATAACAAATACGTATTTCCTCATCGGAAGTATAGGTTACGGAACGGCCAGGGGAGTTCACTTGTGGGTTGCCATTTGACACTCATTCCCGCCAAAAACCGAGGTTTTCCTGGCAATGCACCCCATTCGACCCGTGGGCATGACGAGGTCCGCCCGGTATGGTACTTTAGGCGTTCTTTACCGGCCAACCGATACCCCACGTCGTTTCGTACCAGCACCATACGACTCACACCCCGACC
>JAYUFG010000511.1:0-24233 GCA_043738845.1 Planctomycetaceae bacterium | reverse complement strand
AACAGCTAGAATTGCGGGTCGCAAACGGGCGATGAAAAAGGGACGGATGGCGCGAGATGTTTCGTGCCATCCGTCCCCACAAACCCATCTCTGCTATTATTACTTCGGCAGGATGACGGAATCGATCACATGAATGACGCCATTCGTGCATTCGATGTCCGTCTTGACGACCTTCGCGTTGTCAACGGTGACCTTACCGTCTTTCGTGACAATCGTCACGGACTGTCCCTGGACGGTCTTGGCGTCATGCAACTTCACGACGTCGGCAGCCATTACGTTTCCCGCGACGACATGATACGTCAAGATCGCGGTCAACTTCGCTTTGTCTTTCAACAGACCTTCGACCGTGCCCGCTGGGAGTTTCGCAAACGCCTCGTCGGTTGGTGCGAATACGGTGAACGGACCTTTGCCTTGCAGCGTCTCCACCAAGCCAGCCGCCTGAAGAGCAGCCGCGAGGGTCTTAAATGAACCCGCATCGACCGCCGTCGCGACGATGTCTTTCTTGGCCGTCTTGGCCGTCGGTGCTTCACCGGCCATCAACACTCCCGCCACCATCAGGCTGCAACCGATCAACCCCGTCAGCATCCACATTGAACTAACCATAGTCTCGAACTCCTAAAAAAACAGGTGAAACAATTTACCAACCATTCAAGGAAGCATTGTCGTGCGCATCAACTTCTCTCCCTCGGTTGTTCTTGAACCGCATCGACTTCGTTTCATTAACCGAGGCGGCTCAATAATATTTTCGTTGATCACGTTCGAATGTTTGTCAGAAATCACTTGGTGCAAAGGTAGTGCGATACATACCATTCTTCACCGTTGCGAAAACCAAACATTTATTCCGCCGCGAGAAAGAGCAGCGCGGCTCGCTGGCCATGAGGGCGGCGGTCGAACCGGCCTGCGCGACGACGCAGCGGGTGGCCGAAATAGGTCGCAGACAAACAACGCCTCATCGTCGGAAGATGAGGCGTTGCAAGGACTTGCGAGCAATTGCATGGACTGTACAAATGGCCAGATACCCCCACGGGGATTCGAACCCCGGTTAACGGATTGAGAACCCGACGTCCTAGGCCTCTAGACGATGGGGGCAAAACGGCAATCTCTAATCCAAATCCCGTCGGATCAGCGTCGCAGAGTTGGGTAACACTACAACACCACTGGGCGGGATGACACCGCCCGCCGGAATTTGGTTCGATCACCATTCAGCATTCTTAGTTACCCCGCTTTCGCCGACTTGTCAACGGGTAATGGCCAAAGTCGGCGGGCAAGACGGACATTTCCAGCCGTTTCGTCCCCTTTTTTGCAACCGAAGCCGTCGCTCAAAACGGCCCGGAAACTCACTTGGACCTGAATTCAGCGGTTGCTGGAAACGCCCGCAACCGTGTGGTATTGTGGAAGGGCTAAGGGTATTGGCGATTAGTTATTTAGCCAAAAGCTATTAGCCAAAAGTGATGGGCATTTAACTTTTCTTGCTTCCGTTTTGCGATTTGACTTTTGCGTTGATTGTTCCTTGCTCATTGTTCAGCATTCACCATTTTCCCCGGAGTCACCCATGCCTCTCTCTCGCCGTGAACTTCTCGAACAATCGATGTTGGCCGCCACGGCTGCCTTGGCCACCGGTGGCACGTCCCTCTTTGCCGCCGACAAGAAATCAAAAACGACTGACCAAAAAACGGTCAGCGCGAATGAGAAGGTCGGCATGGCCGTCATCGGCGTCCGCAGTCGGGGCAAGGAACATTTGTCGGCGTTTACCAAAAACAGCAAGTGCGAAGTTCTGTACATCGTCGATGTCGATCAAGCGGTTGGCGAAAAAGAATGCGACGATGTTGCCAAAAAAACGGGCAAGCGGCCCAAGTGGGTCGCCGACATGCGGAAAGCCTTCGACGATCCGGCCGTTCAGGCGATCTCGACCGCCACGCCCAATCATTGGCACGCCCTCGTGGCCATCTGGGCAATGCAAGCGGGCAAAGATGTCTACGTCGAAAAGCCGGTCAGTCATAACGTAAGCGAAGGCCGCCGCGCCGTCGAAACCGCTCGCAAGTACAACAAAATCTGTCAGACCGGAACGCAATGTCGCTCGATGAAAGGGACCATCGACGCGATTCAATACATCAAGGCCGGCAAAATTGGCGAAGTCAATCTGGCTCGCGGCCTGTGTTACAAACGCCGCGCGTCGATCGGCCCGAAGGGCGAGTACGCCGTTCCTGCTTCCGTGAATTACGATCTGTGGCTTGGCCCGGCTCCGATGAAGCCGCCTGCTCGCAAACAGTTTCATTACGATTGGCATTGGTTTTGGGATTATGGTTGCGGCGACTTAGGCAACCAGGGGATTCATCAAATGGATATCGCCCGCTGGGGGTTGGGCGTTGATACCTTGTCGAATCACGTGATTAGTTACGGCGGTCGGCTTGGTTACGAAGCCGACGAGGCGGGCGAGACCGCCAACACGCAGGTCATCATTCACGACTACGGTGCGAAGTCGCTCGTGTTTGAAGTTCGCGGACTCGAAACGAAAGATTTGAAAACGGCCAAGGTCGGCGTGATCTTCGAGGGGGCCGATGGATACGTCGTCCTAACGTCGTACACCAACGGTGCCGCGTTCGACAAAAAGGGGAATGTGGTCACGCAGTTCAAAGGAGACGGCGACCACTTCGACAACTTCCTCACGGCCGTGCAAAGTCGCAAGGTTGAAGACCTGCACGCCGACATTCTGGAAGGCCATTTATCGAGTGCCCTGTGTCACACGGGCAACATCTCGATGCGTCTCGGCGAGCAGCTTTCATTTTCCGCTGCGAAAGAAAAGTTGAAAGCCGTCACCTCGCAGGACAACAACCTCGACACGTTTGAGCGGTTTCAATCGCACTTGGCGGATAACCACGTGGACGTCGAAAAGGCCACCATCTCACTCGGCCAAAGTCTCGTCTTCGACCCGAAGGCCGAAAAGTTTGTGAACAACGACAAAGCCGACGCCCTGCTCACACGCGACTATCGGGCACCGTATGTGGTGCCAGCAGCGGGGAAAGTATAATTGGTTTGCTTAGCCGCCGCGTCCACGCGGTGTTGGAGCGTCGAGTGCGCAACGGAGCTTGCGGACCGCAAAACGTAAAATGGCCCCCAAAGTACACGCGGCAGAATGCCGCGTGTACTTTGCACCCTCGTCGCCCGCCCATATTACAATAAATCAACTCCCTACCCTTCCTTCCCACACTTTCACCATCCTCCCAAATTTTCCGGGGCACCATGTCGCTGGACGTTGCCGCAAAAATCGAGGACTGGCGGGGCCGCCTGCTCGACCTCTCCAAACGTAACCGGCTGATCCATTGCAAAATTGGTCCGCGTGGTGCCCTCGAACTACTCCACCCCGCGCCCGCCGAAATTTGGCAACGCTTGCTCGGCACCGACACGCCCTTGACGTTTGCCTGGAAGTCATCGTTGGTGGACGAAGACGTTCAAGCCTCTGAATTGACGACGCAAGCTGGAAAATCGTCTCTCTTCGCCGACGACGGAAAAACGCCAGACACAGAGAGGACAATTCCTCTCCAAGAATGCCTCGAATCAACTCGACTTTGCCCCCATGACGTTTTGACGCCGCTCGCCGATGGCAAGCTAAAAAATCGCATCAAGCGACTCAAACAAAACGCCCAGTCCTCCATCGACGAACAAGGGGTCAATATCCTGTACCTGGGGTTTGGTCTATTGAAATGGTACGAGTCTTTGGTGAGCGACGTGGAAAACTTGTCGCCGCTGTTGCTTGTTCCCGTTCGTCTAACACGTAAGAACCTCAACAGCCCCTGGACGATTTCCATTGAAGATGACGAGTTGATTTCAAATCAATGCCTGCAAGAAATGTTGCGGAAGTCGTTCGAGATCCAACTTCCCGAATTGACCGCAGAGAATGGTGATGAAGGCCCGAATCCATTTGACTATTTTAAAAAAATAGAACGCATCCTTGCAGAACAACCACTGGCGAAACGGTGGAGCATTCAACAAAGGGTCATACTTGGGACGTTCAGTTTTCAAAAAATCGCCATGTGGCAAGACTTGGGGAAGAATTCACAAAGCATTGCCGCACACGGGATCTGCCGGGGCATTGCTGGGGATACCGCAGCTTTGTCGGGGGGCGGCGGTGATCTACCAACACAGACGGAATACGACGAAACAATTCATCCCAAAACGGTCCATTCCATTTTGGACAGCGACGGCAGTCAATGCGAGGCGATTCTCGCTGCTCGCAATGGATTGAGTTTCGTTTTGGATGGGCCGCCCGGAACGGGAAAGAGTCAAACCATCGCCAACATCATCGCCGAATGTTTGGCGGACGGTAAGCGTGTTCTTTTTGTGAGCGAAAAGATGGCTGCCTTGGAGGTCGTCAAAAAGCGATTTAGCGTTAGGGATAAGGACGACAAGGAACAGGATATGATTGGGGATTTCTGCCTGGAATGTCACAGTCATAAGGCCAAACCGTTAAGCGTCGTCGCAGAACTCATGCGTTGCCTGAACTTGCAGCGGGAGGGATCGCCGCCGCAGGATGACGAACTTGAGCGACTACACGACATCCGCCGAAAATTGAACCAATACGTGCGCTCAATTCACCGCCCTCAAGGCGAACTACAATTGACTCCGTATCACGCGCATGGAAGGCTTTCGAGCTTAAGGACCGTCCGTGACACACGATGCCCAATACAGTCTCCAGAGCGCATGACGGCGAGCAGCCTGCGAGAAATCGACGCACTCCTTAAGCGACTTCAACAATTCCACAGCGTTTTGAAACATTATAACACGCACCCTTGGCGCGGGGTCAAGACGAACAGTTTTTCATTCACTTTGCAGAGTGATATCCAACATGAGTTTACATCCCTCGCCAATCACCTGGACGATACACAACCGCATGTTGAAACCCTTCAAAAGCACGGACTCGCGGAATCCGATACGAGCTACAGCAGTCTCCCCACGGTTATCTCGCATGTCGCCGAGCTGCTAAATTATCCTCAGTTCCCCCAGGCATGGTTCGCTGGCGATCCGGCCGTATTGAGTCAGGACGTCCTAAACCTTGACGCAGCTCAACAGGACATTCAGCGAGCCGCGAACTTAATTCCGCAATTCGACTTGAGGGTGCCAAATTCGCTTACGGACATCATTTCTCGAATTCTTCAATACCGTGACGACCCTTTGTTGCGTCGCGTGCAGGTCGAACAGGCCGGGACGCTACGGCGATTAAGGCAAATGCTCGATCTCGCGTGTCGGTCGTTAGCGACCTTGCATAAGGAAGTGGATGAATTGTGGTTCGATGCCGATAACCTTGCCAAACTATTGTCGGTTCGTTTATCACCGAACTCCACAATTGAAATTGTGCGTAAACTCGCTCAAATCGGAAGTATTGCGGGCGAAACTGGTCCGATCCACCCAAATTGGCTCGACCAAGGTGTACGAAACCGGATATCGCAAACTGCATCGACCTGTCAGCAACACCTCTCCAAGTGCCGAGAAATTAAAGAGGCGAAGGCTGCCCTGTGGAACGGCTCCGCGTTTCAGGCTGTGGGTAGAGAAATTTCGGATGAGGCGACCGATTTTGCGACTATTGGGCGACGAATCGTTGGACGAATTAACGGGCGTTGGCCCCGGTTTCGATCTCGGGCGGACGGTTTGTACTCCAAACAAATCGCACCCAGTACGAAATCTCTTCTGAGGGACATGGAGCAATTGCGAGCGTATCACGCCCACCAAGCAAACGCAATCGAATCACAAAAAAGTTGTATTGGTTCGCTCGTTTACCACGCTAACGGACAAGTTGATTGGAAGAGAGTCCGCGATGGTATCAATGCAATTGCGCGTATACAGGCGATTAACCCGTTGTCGGAAAGCCTA
Organism: Planctomycetaceae bacterium; assembly: GCA_043738845.1. Lineage (GTDB taxonomy): Bacteria > Planctomycetota > Planctomycetia > Pirellulales > DASRSE01 > DASRSE01. Next base: position 18,368 of record JAYUFG010000511.1, on the reverse strand, counting down.
AAAAAAGCTCTTACGAGCGAAACGGGCGTCAATCGCGAAAACCTTCGGACCTCTGCCGCCGCTGTGCTTGCAACGTTGACAAAAATTGGCATGAATGTTCAGGCGACCAATAAGGCCTACGCAATGAACGATTTTGGGGGCGGTCGGAGCGACTATCAAACCCTGTCCTGCGGTGATCTTGTCGCTTGGATATCCCAAGCCGAACAGGCCGTGGGTAAACTCCTCACGGATGTCACGATTGCCGAAAAAAGCCTCCGGCCTAATGCGGATATCCTCCTCGATGAATTGTCCGGTGTCTGCATTCGACTTGTCGATTTGGAACAAATGAATTCGGCCGCAGAACCATTGCGAGTAAAACTCTCTGGTGTTCCAGGGATTGCCGGACCGCTTTTGTACAACTCGAACAGTGCCCACCTTCGCCCGGAAGACGTGAAGGCCATCGTTTCACTGAAGGAATTCGTGGCAAAATATGGTGCCCGACCTTTGAAGAGTCTCGTCGATTTTGTTTCCAATGCCGACGCTCGAAGCGAAGCCCACGACGCGGGAGAACGCTTACGGGAACTCTCCCGCGAAAAAATGGCTCCCTGTTGGAATACAATCGCGGATATTTTTTCGCTGACGACACCGGTTTCCAATGGAATCGTCCTAGAAAAAGCCAGCCTGCAAAGCTGTTCTGCATGGTTGCGCAAAATGGTCGAAGACCTACCCCAATTGCAAGAGTGGATCGATTTCAAAGAGATTGAAAACGGCTTGTCCCAGCATAATCTCCAAGAAATCATCGCGGAAGTTGTCAACGGGCATATCCCTCTGGACGATGCTTTAGTCGCATTTCAATCTCGGTTTTATCGTTGCTGGTTGGATAGCGTATATTCCCGCGACCCAGTCTTGAGGTCGTTCAAGGTTGAGGACCACGAAGCTAACTTGAAGACTTTTCAACACCTTGATAAGGAATTCGTTAAGAATGCGTACAAACGAATTCGATCTCAGTTGTTGGACGACGTGGATCGGCCGCACAGCAACATGTTCAATGTTCCGCAAACTTCAGAACTCGGGATACTGTTGCACGAGTCCAACAAAAGACGCCGCCTCATGCCCCTACGGCGGCTTTTTCGGCAAATACCCGAAATGTTGCAACGGCTAAAGCCCTGCATAATGATGAGTCCCCTGGCGGTCAGCACTTTTCTTGACTCGTCCGACATCATTTTTGACGTCGTGATTTTTGATGAGGCGTCGCAGGTTCGCCCCCACGATGCGATTGGAGCGATCTATCGCGGTGCCCAACTTATTGTCGCGGGAGACCAAAAGCAACTTCCGCCAACTCAATTTTTTGACCGCCTTGATGCCGAAGACGATGCGGATTGGGCGGAAGAAGGGGGCGAAGAAGATGCGGGCAATAACCTAGGCGACTACGAGAGCATCTTGGACGTCTGCTGCACTCTAGGGATGTCGCGGAAACGCCTGCGTTGGCATTACCGAAGTCGCCGCGAATCGCTGATTGCATTCTCAAACCATTTGTTTTACGACAATAAGCTCGTGACGTTCCCCAGCGTTTTCGACGTCAAAGGGAAGTCAGCCGTTCGCTTCCATCACGTCAAGGATGGCGTGTGGTTGCCTGGAACGGCTGGTGGTTTCAACCCCAATGAAGCCAAAGAGACCGCGCGGTTGATTGTGGAACATTTCGAGAATCAGCCGAAACGTAGCCTGGGCGTCATCACGTTTAATCAAAAGCAACAAACGGCAGTGTTGGACGAACTTGAAAAAATAGCTCAAAAGCGACCAGATTTGGAAGATCTACTTGATGGTAGCAACGATGTGAAGCTGTTCATCAAGAATTTGGAAAATGTCCAGGGCGACGAACGGGACCGTATCATCCTCAGCATTGGCTACGGATACGACGGTGCGGGAAAATTTGCGATGCGTTTCGGGCCGTTAAACCAAAAGGGCGGCGAACGCCGTTTGAACGTAGCCGTCACAAGGGCGCGTTACGAAACAACACTTGTTAGTTCAATTCGAGCGGGAGATATTGATCTGGCAAACACAAATTCCGAGGGTGTTAAGTTGTTGCGAGCGTTCTTGGACTACGCCGAGCGGGGCACTGAGGCAATTGTTGGTCTCGTAACCGAAACGCCCGGTGCCGAACACGACTCTCCGTTCGAGGCGGAAGTTGAAAACTCGCTGCGGCAACACGGGTTGGAGGTCCGCCGACAGGTTGGTTGCAGCGGGTTTCGCATCGACTTGGCTTTGACGCATCCCCAACATCCGGGCCAGTATTTGCTGGGGATTGAGTGTGATGGGGCGACCTATCACAGTTCGGCGATGGCGCGGGATCGCGACCGGCTGCGGCAGGAAGTTCTTGAGGGGCTGGGTTGGACGATTTGCCGCGTCTGGTCCACCGATTGGGTCCGAAATCCGGCCAAGCAAATCGCACGCATCGTCGCCGCTTACGAAGCACAGCTAAAGAAGGTGGACCAAGAGGAGCTTTCAACGGAGATTTCACAGGAATGCCAGGCCGCTGAATCGGACAACGACAGTCATACGAGCGATGAATCTATAACGAGTGACGAGCAGCCCCACCTCAAAATTCGGCGGGCGACCGACGATGATCTTGTCACGCCGGGCAAATATGCGAACGTTGATGACGTGCCGAACGGCGTGTTGCAACAGATAATCTCCAACCTGCTCGGCCGTGTGGGCCAGACGAGTCGTGAACAACTCATCACGGCCGTCGCGCGCGAGTTGGGCTTTCTACGCACTGGCAAGCGAATACAAGAATCGGTCGGCTCGGCCATTGACCAAATGGTTCGGCGGGGCGTCGTTCGTTCGTCGGAAGAAGGACTGCTTTTCGTCGGGAATGGACGGTAAACGCTTCGCAGCGATCGGTTAGCAGCGACGCGCTGCGGAGCGTGAACGAACGCTCCGGTACACGCTCCGCTGCGCGTCGCGGCTAACCGGTAATATGCGGAAATTGGCACTTAGGGCCGATACTCGGTCACGAACTTCCAGTGTTGGCGCGGTTTGCCTTCTTTGAGCGGGTTGGACTCGACGTAACGAATTGCGCGGGGAACGTCCTCGGGATCGAGAAAGACTTTCCATTCGCCACGGGCAAAGCACTTGGGGGGCCGAGCTCTTGCGTCGCGCAAATGTCCGAAGGGATGAAGACTTTCGGCGGTCAAACTTCGCGTGGCGCTCCCTTTGAGTTGAACCACGAGTTGCTCGATTTTGATTCGCAGGCGACCCACGACGATGTGAACGTGATCGGGCATAATCGCGCACGCCCAAACGGGAAACTGGGCCTGCTCGACGTAGTCTGCGAAACCACGACCGATGGCCCGTGCTTGAACGCCGGTGAATTTCACGGCAGGCCGCCGGAGCGCGTTTTTTGTCGCCAGCCGCTGGGCATGATCGTGGGCCTTATGAGCGACCGACCGTCGTTCGGTCGTTTTCGTCGCGGGGCCATAGCGAAACAAATCCCAGGATCCCACGCAGTCGGACCATGAACCGCGTGGATCATTGGGGAGCCAGAATCCATAGGCACCGAAGATAATGTGGTAGCCCACGATCATGGAGTTTGTGCTGTTGCGGTTTAGTGTAAAGGGTTGAATGTAAACGGTTAGCAGCGACGCGCAGCGGAGCGTGAACTTTTCGGGCCGCGACACGCTCCGCTCCGCTGCTAACCGTGGGTGGATTGTGATTCTGGCGGAGTTTCGCTCTTTGGCCACTCAATCGTGAGCGTTGAGAGAAAGACTTGCTCGAAGAATTCGCTGCGACGGCGGGCACCCCACAGATCGACCTCGGGATTTTCGTCGGAGATTACCTGGAGGTGAATGCCCGACTCGTTGCGGGATACGAGGACGTCGCGAACTTGTTGGGTATGACTGCGGTCGAGGCCGCCAGCGATTCGCAAAATCGACGCCAAGCGGCGAACCCGATGGCGGTCGTCCTTGGAGAGTTGCCGAAAATTACCGTGCCGTTTTTTTGGCTCGGCCCCGCGATGATAGCGGGCGACGTTCGCGATCAATTCCAACTCGCGCGGTTGAAAGCCAGCCAAGCGGCTATTCAGAATTAAATGGTAACTATGCTTATGATGCTGATCGTAATTGATGAGATAGCCCACGTCCTGCAAGCGGGCGGCCGCCTCTAAGAACGGTCGGTCGGCCGGATCGAGCGAAAACATCGTTTGCATTTGTTCATAAATTCGGCCTGCAAGTTTGGCCACGTGGCGACCATGTTGAATTTCGCCGGAGCAAGAGGCCGCGAAGCGTTCAATGGAGGATTCGCGGTCGTGAGGGTCTTCACTCGGGCTCCCCAGCGATTGGTCGATCATCGTGAGCAACAAACCGTCGCGCACGCCACGGCTGTGAATTTGCAGCGTGTTGACATGAAAGCGAAGCATGAGCCGGTCGATGACTGTTAAACCGGCAACGATAATATCGGCCCGGTCGGGGCTGAGGCCCGCCACACTCTTACGATTCTTGACCGGAATTTTGCGAAGGCGGTCGAGCAAGTGGCTAACTTGGGCCCGTGTGACGGTGTATCCGCGGACGGGCAGATTTTGTTGCCCCTTGCTTGCCATGATCATTTCGCCGAGCGCGGTGAACGTCCCACCCGAGCCGATCAATAGATGAGGAACAAAGAACGGTTTGGGGACCGTTTTCTTGAGACAGCGATCGACGGCTTCTTGCATTTGCTCGAAACCATGTTGACCGGGTGCGGTCGCATCGGTCGTTCCGTATTGTTCGGTGAGTCGCACGGCACCGAGCGGCGTGGAGTAGACTCCTTCGATCACTTGACCGGAAGCGAGGACGATTTCGGTGCTGCCGCCGCCGATATCGGCGACGATGATATTTTTTCCGTGGAGATCGAACGCTCGTTGCACGCTAAAAAAAGCGAGATGGGCCTCGCGGTCGGAGGAAATCACCTCGATCTCGATGCCGACTTCTTCCTTCGCCCGGCGGCAGAATTCCGGACCGTTCGTGGCTTCTCGCACGGCACAGGTGGCAATCGTGCGAAGCTCGGCGACCTGAAACCCTTCGGCGATTTTTTTGAAGTTGCGGAGCGCGGTGAGGGTATGTTCAATCGCTTCGGGAGTGAGTTGACCGGTCGAATTGAGTGAGCGGCCAAGTCGAGTCGATTCTCGTTCTTCGTCGAGAATGCGATAGGTACCATCGCGGAGCGGCTCAGCGACGAGGAGCCGCATACTATTGCTGCCGATGTCAATCGCCGCCAATCGATGTGCCAAATCGGGCGAGAGGAGCGTCTGTTGGGCGAACTCTTGGGTCTCATCCATCGAATTTATATCTCAGGGAAAACGCAATAAAATTTGACTTGCAATACCGGTCTTAAGTCTATCATGCTTCAAGCAAGTGGCAAAATAACGGCAAAAATGACGAGTGTGAGAGAACTTAATGGCGTTACGTTGATAATCGTCGTGCGCGAGCTTTGGCACCATTCCTGTTTTAGGGGACGGGACAGCACGCGATCACTTTGGAGCGTGTTCAATCAGCGACGTGCAAATCCTCGTTCGTGATGGATTGAGCAGGCTCACGAAACGTAACTTCTTCGCCAAGAGGCGAGTTAGAGAGCAACCGGAGATGAACAATTAGTCCGTAGGACAACGTCGATCAACGGCTCAAACAGGGCGATGCGGACGAGAATCCGATCATCAAGAGTGGCGCAATCGCCTCCTTGCCGAGCTGCGGCTGTTCAGTCGGAAGACTGCCGAGGCTTCGGCGGGTCAATCCTCTCAGAGGGAGAACCAACAACCAGTGCGCCGGATGTGGGAAAGACACCCGCCCAGTTTGGCGGGAGCGGTGGCCGAGTCAATCGGTCTTCCTGACCTCAATGTTATCCCGCTTTCGATTGTCGCGAAGTCTCGTCTCCGGATTCATCCGCCGAAGGCTTTCGCAATTTGAGTGTGGCGTTCGGGGGCATCCGTCGTTCTTGGACAAAGCCGCGAGTACCGCCGGAAAGAAAGGCGTGCATATCGACAACAGGGCCAGTCGGAAACTCGTTCTTGAGCCGGTCGAGAACATCGTTCCAACCAAGTCCCTTGCGATAGACGATTCGATAGGCCGCTTTCAATTGATTGATGGCGTTCGTGTCGAAACCATTGCGGCGAATTCCGACCATGTTCAGCCCGACGACGGAACCGCTTTGCCCGTCAATCGTGACGAAGGGCGGGACATCCTGCACGACATGGGCTTGGCCACCGACCATTGCGAAACGGCCGACGCGACAATACTGATGAACGGCAACCGCTCCACTCAAATAGGCGCGATCTTCAACGATCACGTGGCCCGCGAGCAACAGATTGTTGGCGCAGATGATATTGCTGCCGACTTGACAATCGTGGGCGACATGGACGCCGCACATCATTAAATTGTTATTGCCGATGGTCGTCGTTTCATGTTCGTGTAGGGCGCGATGAACGGTCGCGTTTTCGCGGATCACGTTATCGCTGCCAATGAGAACGCTGCCTGGCCGTTCGGGAATTCGCACATGCTGCGGCATCCCACCGAGGACGGTTCCCTCAAAGACCCAGTTGCGCGGGCCGAGCGTCGTGCGCGTGCGAACGGAAACTCGGGCTTCGATTTTGCATTCGTCGCCGATTTCTGTATCGGCTTCGATGATGCAGAAGGGACCAATGGTCACATCGCGCCCGATTCGGGCGTGGGGACTGATAATTGCGGTGGGATGGATATTCACCGACCCGAACCTCCATAACGGCGGACGACTTTTTACGTTCGAGTCACGACTGGGCAGCGGTGTTCAATCCGCCAACCATTCACGACGCGACAAGGATGCCCCTGTGGTAGGGGTTGCGGGACGTACCTGCCCGCGCGGACGGGGACTGTAGGCGAATTGAGCCACTGAACATAGTGAGAACCCTTCGCCCCGACGCTTTTTATCGGAAAATCATGGGATGCCTGATAAGCAGGAAGTAGCGATTTCAACACTTTTTCCTGAAATGCGGTGGGTGTGTCTTTCGAATGACTTGGCGACCGTAACCCGTTACCGAGAAGTATCTTAGCAACAACATGGCCCCCGTATTCGTTCGCTCACATATTGCCAAAGAGTCCGATTTTAGAAGATGGGCAGTTTTCCGCCGAGAACATTTTGAGTTCCGCTGGACCAGACGTTTCCCGGAAATCGACCATCGGCTTTCACCCGGTTCCCCCGATCATAACGCCACCGGACAACACAAATCGTCGCGACCGAGCCATTCGTGTTCGATTCCCCGCATTAGCAAGGCGCAGTCGAATTCAATCGAGCCGGGCGGAAATCGAGATGCGTCCTGAAAGAAACTCGACTCGACCGTCTCGACGGCCAGCGGTTCGACCTGCCAATTGTGGCATTGAAGTTCCAGCCCATCGTAGCGGCCACTTGTTCCCGTATCGGAATAACCGAGCGATCCCCGCTGAAAAAACTCCGACGCTTCCGCCAGCGACGCAAAGACCGACGTGCTGGGCAAATCTTGCGCAATGGTGCCGGAAACTCGCACGTGAGTCTGCCCGTCATCACTTTCGAGTGCGACTGAAAAATGATCGGCCGTTTCAGCGACGATAAACTTCGCATGGTGATGAACGCCGGGAAAAATCGTGCCGCCGACCAGCACGTTCAGCCGGGACGAAGTATCGCGACGGGGAATGTACACGCCCTCTCGCGTCTGACCGGCGTCGTCCCATTCGACCGCGATCCGATGGGCGGCGTTTTCCGATCCGATTCCCCACGGGAATGGAAAAAATCGGGGCCGCACCCGCCGCAGTCGAATCAGACAGATTCCGCCGATGGCAAAACCGTTCACCAGCTTGGGCCGAAACGGGGGCGGCAGAATTTTCCGCATCACCTCGGGCGCAATCCGATAGTTCGCCAGAATTCGTCGGTCAATTACGCCACGGATGACAGGTAGACGCATGGGAAGTTCAAGGCAATAAAAAATGTGTTGATTGAAATTAGGACAACACGCGCACGCTCTCCGCAACGGCCTTGACCCCATACGAAAAATGCAAGATCGGCGGTGTCGAGGGCAAGTGGATTGAAAGCGGGGTGGTCATCGTGTTGCAAGAGATTTCCGCGTCGGCGTGATAGAGCGACCACGGGGGATGGTCGATGTGGGCAATCGTCGCTTGGCCACGACGGTTGGCGGCGAACAAGCTGTATCGTTCCAGGAGAAAATGGTCGAGCGTGCCAGGGACCGCGTGAAACGGTTCGCCGCGCGGACCATACTCGACCGCAAATTCCGCAGGCCACGCCCCGCGATGCGTGCGGCAACTGTGATAGTTAATTGTCCGTCGCCGATTGCCTTTCGGAAGACCCTCACCCCGACCCTCTCCCACAGGGAGAGGGAGCAAACCATCCGATTCATCCCGCTGCGTGATCTCGATTTGCGAGTCATAGTACGACAGACCGTACCATCGCCGCGCGACGCGAACGGAAAGCCAATGCTGAGCGTCGAGACTGAAAAACCAAACGCCCCGCTCGTCCCCGTGGCGCACGTAAGTCCGAACATTCAACTCAGGAAATGACATGCCGAAAATCTTTGGCAAGCGTGACAACCGCACATTGGTCATGTGAAACGGGACCAGCCCGAGCCAAGCCGAGCCTTCGAACGTGTCGATTTCCAACTCCGGCGGAATCAAAGGTCGCAATTCTTCCTTCGCAACAGGCCAATGAGCAAAGAGCAGGTCGTGCCAGGACATCGACATGGAAACGATGAATGAGGAACGATGAGCGATGAATGCAGAAGCGGGCGGCAAAGTCGGTGAAAGTAAATTGGTCGGCATCAGTCTTCCTCCTTGTCAGGGAAACCGTGATTTCGGTGGGGGATTAACCGAGAAAACACGTTTCGCTGTTTTCTTAATTTTTTCACAAACGTTGCCCCGTCGCGTCGCGTTCGCTACATTCGCATACTGCCTCGACGCCCAGGCGTCGGCTTGGTTCTTTGTTCACCGTTCAATGTTCAACGCTCACTGTTTCCTTCCATGCACGAATTCTACATGAAAAAAGCGTTGGCCGAAGCGCAGGCCGCGTTTGATGAGGACGAAGTTCCCATCGGGGCCGTGCTTGTGTGCGGCGAAAGGATTGTGGCCTCGGCCCATAATCAGCGGGAACAGTTGAAAGACCCGACCGCGCACGCTGAAATGATCGCAATTACACAGGCGGCCCAGTCGTTGAACGATTGGCGGCTGGAGGGCTGCACGCTGTACGTGACGCTTGAGCCTTGTCCGATGTGTGCGGGGGCGATTTTGCAAGCCCGGATTCCGGTGGTCGTTTACGGTGCGGCCGACCCCAAAGCAGGAGCGGTCCACACGCTGTATCAGCTTCTGGCCGATTCGCGGCTGAATCATTCTTGTCAAACGGTGCCGGGCGTCCTAGCCCGCGATTGCGGCGATATCTTAACCCGTTTTTTCCAGATGCAGCGGGCGAAGGGTAAAAAATAACCGACCGGGTGTTGCGCTGCGAATCGATCGCCGACGATCTGCGTTCGACACCTTGCATTCGTTGTATTTTCACTAGCCGTGACGACCGACATGGATTGGAAATGTTCCGTTCAATAACGTCGTCTCTGATTCAAACTGCGGCTACGTTTGTGCCGAAACGTAACCATACGGCGGTGGTCGCCGCGGATTTGGAACGACAACCATTATGACGCATCTGCTCTGGCACCCACCTATGTCTGTCTATTATCGCCGCCACGATTCTCACGACGCGAACGGCCCGCACAATCCTTCCAGCTTACCGGAAGCCGATTTGGAAATACTGCGGGGAGCGGCGCGAGAACGGCTGCGACGTGTCACTGGCCCCGCCTTTTTGGTCGGCACGGCCAATGACTGTGATCTCGTACTGGGCGACAGCCAATTTCCGTCGGTCCATTCTTGCCTGCTGCTCAGTCCGACCGGCGTGACGATTCGGCACCTCGGTTTCGACCCGGAGTTGACCGTCAATGACGAACCGGTCGATTGCGTTCCGTTGCAGGATGGTGATCGGATCGGCTTGGGACGGTATGAGTTCCGGATTCATATCCGAATGCAAAGTCCTCGCCACACCGACGACAGCAACGGTCGCGTGAGGGGAGAGTTTGCCGCCGCTTCGCAACGCAAAGCCCCAGACGAGTCGGCCCGGACGAGAGTTCGCAATCTGTTGGCGGAAATTCGCCAAGTTGAAACTCCGCCGCAAGCACCTTCGGCCGTGCTGAAGTTGTATCTGGGGCAAGAATTTCCCAAGGCACCGCTGGCGAAGAGAATTCGCAGAGCATAACGGTGCTACCGAGAACGTACTTCGACGACAGGGCGTCGGCTTGGTGGGAGGCTTTCGGGAAATGGTCCTGCTACTCAAATCTGATAATTGAGTTCGGCCCGTAATTCGTCCATTTCGGACTTCATTCGCAGTTTGGGCTTCTCCAACACGACCGTCGTGTGCGGATCGACGCTGTGCGTGAGCCACACGCTCGAGCCGACGATGGAGTCATGACCAACAACCGTGCGGCCGCCGAGGACCGTGGCGTTCGCGTAGATCACAACATGATCTTCGAGCGTCGGATGCCGTTTTGTACCGCGAACCAAATTGCCATCGCCATCGGTGGCAAAGCTCAATGCACCGAGTGTCACGCCTTGATACAGCTTGACGTGGTGGCCGATGTCGCACGTTTCGCCAATCACGACGCCTGTTCCGTGGTCAATGAAAAAGTGATGGCCAATTTTCGCACCGGGATGAATGTCGATACCAGTACGCGAGTGGGCCCACTCGGTCATCATGCGCGGAATGAACGGGATGTTTAGCTCGTGGAGCAAGTGAGCGAGCCGATAAATCGTCACCGCTTCTAACCCTGGATAGCAGAACACGATTTCGTCGAGCGTGCGAACGGCCGGGTCGCCCGCATAAGCGGCTTGCACGTCGAGAACGAGCAGTTTGCGAAGGTCGGGAAGTTGTTCAAGGAATAAGATCGCTTTGGCTTGGCCTAATGCGTCGTAATCCTCGGCGCAATTCGTGTCGTTGACGCCCGCTTCGTGACGCAACGCGCGACCGATTTGCGTCGTGAGTTTGTCATGCAGGCGATCAATCAAGTCGCCCACGTGATAGGTCACGTTTCCAATATGTAAACCTTCGCGACGGCGGTAACCGGGGAAGATCACTTCCTTCAGGTCTTCGCAAATCGTGATCACGACGTCGTAATTCGGGAGTGGGCAATGGCCTAGGTGGCATGTCCCCGGTGTTTCCGAGTACGTTTCGACGATCCGTTTGGTCAGCTCTGGAAGTTCTTCTTTACGACGCAGATCGGAGGCCATTTTTCACGACTCCGCAGGAAGGAAATTCGTCGGCGTGAAAACGCTCGACAAGGGGAGATACAAAGGACTCAAAGAGGGAATGGGGAGGACGAAACGGCAATCGCTCAAACCCGGCAACATTCGCGGTCTAAACGACGTCGGATAGCCGACGGACAACACCATTTATCGTATGAAAAGGTTGGTGCAGCCAACATAAGTTCACAGTTCCCCAGCGTAAACTAGACCGATCTGTTACGCCCTTGCAGCGTGTTACTACGCCTAGACTAAGCCGTACTTTCGGTAAAATCAATCTACCAGGAATAGTCTTCGACGGTGTCGCATAGGGAAGTTTAGGTAAAATCATGCCGGTTGAGGTCACGCCGGCCGATTTCGGGCGTGGAAACTCCTAACCACAATGCGTACAATGAAATACGACGGGAGGGGGTCGGGAGTTAGTTTCGCGATTGAGGGCATCGATGTTTTGAAAGTCTCTGCCTCGAAACTGACTCCAGACCCCTTTTGCGCCCAATCATTCCATTCGAATTCTGGCAATCTTGGGAGATATTTTGGTGCAAAAATTCTTTACCAAGTTCGGCGGGATCATACTTTATTTCGTCGGTATTTTTTGTTTCGGAACGGCGTTCGTTGCTTTTACCAAGGCCGACGAGCCATCCGATTTGAAACAGCAGGTTCGCAAACTGGTGCGGCAACTCGACGCCGACACGCTCAAAGAGTGGCAAGAGGCCGAGACCCGCCTCGTCGGTTTAGGGCCAGACGTTCTTCCACTCCTTAAACCCTATCTGGACGACGAAAAAACTTCCGAAAATGCGCGCGGTTATTTGCGAAAGGTGCAACAGGCGTTGGAACTGGCGAGTGCGAAAGCCGACGCCGAAGCGAAAACGATCACGCTCGCCGACGACGCGATGCCTCTTTCCAAAATTTTGGAAGCCTTCAAACTTCAGACGGGCAACGCGATCATCGACTCACGCAAAAAGTTTGGACAAGATTTGCCTGATCCGAAAATCAAGGTCTCCTTCGACAAAACCCCGTTTTGGCAGGCTTTGGATCGCGTGTTGGACGATGCACAACTGACCGTCTATCCCTTCTCGGGCGAAGATGGCGTGGCGATTATTTCACGTCCGGAAACTGCCCGTCCTCGGGTGGAAAGTGCCGTCTATCGCGGTCCGTTTCGCTTTGAAGCCACGAAGGTCACCGCCGAGCGGAATTTACAAAACGGCAAAAGCGGAATGTTGCGGCTGGCGTTTCAAGTCGAGTGGGAGCCGCGTCTGTCGCCCGTCAGTGTGCGACAGAGCCTCGACAAAATCAAGGCGGTTGATGATCGTGGTCGGCCGATAGAAGTCCTGGGCAACGGGGATCAAGACGTTCTTCTTTCGACCAAAGCGACCGCGTCGAACCTCGACGCACCGCTGGCGTTGCCCTCCCGCGATGCGAAGTCGATTGCCTCATTGAAGAGTTTGATCACGGTACTCGTACTCGGCGCGAACGAGGAATTCACCTTCGAAAATTTGGCAATGGCTAAGAATAAGGCTTTGAAGAAAGGGGACGTGACGGTCACACTGCGACAGGTTCGCAAGAATAACGAACTGTGGGAAGTATTGCTACAGGTCACGTTGTCAAAATCGGCCAAAGGGGTCGAGTCGCACACCAATTGGATCGCCAGAAACGAAGCCTTGTTGATCGGTGCCGACAAAAAACCCGTCATGCCCGCTGCGACCGAGTCTTCGCAAGAGGATGACAATGTTGTCGGGTTGGCTTATTTGTACGCGGGCATCAAGAGCCTGGACGGCTGCACGCTTGTCTATCGCTCGCCGACGGCCGTGCGGGAGCTACCCGTGGAATTCGAGTTTAAGAACTTGGAACTTCCGTAGGCGAGTGAGAGATGCGCCGTTAATTCGGATTGCAGCGTCTCGATGCGATATTCTTCATGCGAATGCGGCACCTGATTTGAATGGTGAGCAATCGACTCTGCGCGATCGACCAAATCAGTCTCGTCTCTGACAGTTCTGTTCCGCACAATCCGAATCTCGCTGGCCCGACTGCAATCGCCATGCTCGCCTGTCCGAAGATAACACTTGCGGACAATCAACAACGGTGTCGTTACAGCGAGTTGGAACGGTTTTACAGGATTCATTTGGCCATGCGGAAAACGAACATTTTGGTTGTCGATCCAGAAGCTCGAACCGGTCGATTACTCGGGGCGATTCTGGCTGAAAGAAATGTATTGATTCTGTCGGCGGCGACGGCGGCGATGGCCGTACCGGTCTTTGCCACCGAAAGTATTGATATTTTATTCACCGAACTCGCCTTGCCCGACCGGGACGGAATCAGCCTGTTCGTCGGATTGCAACGTCAATATCCGCGATTGGCGACGGTCGTGATGACCGACCGACCGAGTTTAGAATCGTCAGTAGAGGCCCTACGCAACGGGGCGTGCGAGTACCTGTTTAAGCCAATCACACCCCACAAGATTTTATCCGCCTGGGATCGTGTGGTCGCTTTTCAGCGACGAATTGCCCGAGCGGCTGAAGTCTCACCTCGTACAGACTCCTCAGCAGAAATCTCGCCTGGGCACGCCAACCCGTTGGCCGCTGCAAAAACTCTTTCGACGGATGAATCGCCCACGGTTACGGTCGCGTTGGAGGGAGACCTGAAGTCAATGGAACGGAACCTCGTCCGTCAGGTCGTGCTGCGTTTTGACGGCAACAAGACGGCGGCAGCAAAGGCACTCGGCATGCACCGCAAGTCGCTCTATCGCGTTCTGGAACGAACCGACGAACCGGGCTAATTCAGGTTCATTCGACAAAGGTGTACCGGCCTTCGCCGAAGACATTCGATTTACATAATAGCCCGCACAGCAGACCCCAATAATTGCGAAACGTAAGACCAGATCAGACTTAGCTTCGATAGCCGCTGTGACACTTAGCACAAGTGGCGGTGCCGATACTCACGGCCTTGCGGGCTGCGTCATAATTTTTGCTCTTGGCGGCTTCGACTTCATCCATGCAGGCTTTTTGCAGAATCCTCGCTAGCCCCATAAATTCTTTGTCGTCCGCGTATTCGTATCCCGGCTTGATCGAAATTTCGCAGAGGGCAGTCATGAGTTCCGCCTCACGCACGATTTTGTCAGCGTTTTTCTTGAAGTCGTTTTCATTTGCAGTCCAGGCCGTGATATCGACTTGATGTAAGTCTTCCATGCGCTGCATGAGAATCCGGCGGTCGGCGACTTTGGGCCAGGCGTTTTTGGGGTCCGCACCGGCAGGGCCATTGATCGAACCGCCGCCAATCATTGTTTCGAGGTCTTCGGTCGCCCGTTTTGCTTCTTGAAACTGAGCATCGGTCGCCGCTTTGCAGTTCGAAGCGCAGCGGCCGAAGATTTCACGAGCGGCGACGGCGTTATTTTTCCATTTCACGTCGCCGTCGTATTCGGAAATGATCGCGAACAGGGCGGCGTATTCGCTAAAAAATTTGCGAACCTTCTTGACGCCTCCCGCCTTGAAAGCACCGGGTGTTTTGGCATCGTCGCCCAACAGTATTTTGTAGAACTTGATTTCACCCTCGAGCGTGTCAGATGAGATCATTTTAGACCACGCCCCGCCACCAAGATTGGGCAGACTGCCCGATTCGCTGCCACTGCCGTCGGACGGCGTCCCACCCGCCGCCACATTTCCGCTAGGTGCGCCACCTTTTTGAAAGTCAGGCCGCTCGCCGGAAAGGCTTTCCTTGGCATCGGTCGAAAAGAGATCGACCACGCTCTTCGGGAACTTGGGCGGCTTGGCACGGGTTGGCCCGCCCGTCGTTTGCGCGAAAGCAGGCACCGTCCAGCCCAAGGCGAAATAGGCCAAAAGTATTCCTATGCCAATCATTTTACGTGATACCATGTCGGTCCCTAATTTCAAATCTAATGCTGGTAGACAATTGATTCTAATTCAACGGAATTTCTATCTCTGCGTCCTCTCGTATCTCTGTGGCTATTTCTATTCGTCACTTCCGTTTTGGCTTAGGTCACAAAAACAAATCGCAACGCAATTGCCATTCAGGAATGAGCCACAGAGATACGCGAGATTTGCGAAATCACCGTTGACAGTATTTTACACGCGAAAAGTAAGCTGTGTCGATCAAGCCTCAATTATCGACGAACGACCGCCCGAAGACAAGACTAAGGATCCGTCGAGTGATAGCATTCGGCTGATTATTCCACCGAGACTAGACCCCGTAACCGGCGAAATCGCCGAGTCGTGCAAGTTCTCTCTGTAATTGATCGCAGGCGGATCGAGCGACCGCTAAGGATTCAAATGCTGCCTTCTGGCGGACGATTAGTTCGGGAAAATCTGCCGACGATATTTGGGAACTATGGGTTGCGTTGGCCGTAATCTTCGTGACCACAACATCAGCCCAGTCGGCTTTGGAGGGGTTCATTTGCATAGTGGACCCTGCCGATTGCAATTCGGCAAGGAGTAGATTTCCGGCGGCCGCGCGGTATGTTTTTGCCGACGACGGCGGAGTTTCGAGAATTGCGATTCCCACAGCGGGCCAGCGGGCCAGACGACGAATGTCGCCTTCGATAGGACGACTTTTTGACGAAATCATTGCCAGCAACAAAACGCCCTGCTCGCTCGCCCGACGGCAAAAATCGTCGTTCGGGTTTTGCACCAGCATCGCCGCATCGGCGGCACGCCAAGCCAACCAATCACGCTCGAGAGTGTTTTCGAGTGACACGGCGCGGACAATGTAGCGTTTCGTGTCGAAGTATAATTTGCGACCACTGACACCGAGACGGCGAATTCCGAACATTTGCTCGCGGGCCGCCAGGACTTCGTTGCCGTTTCGCAATTCGACTCGCACGCGATATAAAAACGGTAGTTCGGTCGTCCAGAAACAGGGATCGGGAACGACCGCCTCGGCCAGGAGTGAAACGCCCGGGCCTTTTGACAAGAGGGGAACTCGTGCAGGCAACGTTGTGGCAAACGCACACTCGGGACCACTAACCATCCCCGAGAGGGTTATGTTTTCAGCACGTTGGCCAGGAGTGATTGCTACTCGTGCATAGACGCGGGCAATTGCGTCGTTGGCGTCGCCGAAAAAGAGTTCGAGCGTTGCGAGAGGAGAATCGTCGTTGTCAGAATGGATCATAGCAAGCGGACGGGAGTGAAAGGTGCGGTGCAGCAGCCTACTCCTTATTCTTCTACGTCGCAACCGACTCAGGATCGGCTGTCACATCAGAGTCTGCAATGACAGCATCTTCGACAGCGTCGGATAGATCCATGACCGAATCAGCGGCGGTTCCTGCGGTCGTTGTCAGTTCAGTCACACTCTTCTTTTCTCGACCCAGGTGATTTTCAAATCGAGCCTCGGGCTTTTTCTTACGAACGTCCTGCACTTGCTTGGTCAGGATTAGCGATTGCAGACCCCAAAAGATGGCCACGATCATCGCCGCTGCTCCCGACAGGAATTCAAGCGAATTGAGGTCGTCGCCGCAGGACATCAGGTAGATTCCCGACGCGACGGCGACGCCCGCAACAACCGCTTTGCCAACTGCGGCAGCGGACCAACGATTTTGGACGTGTTTGTCGAGGGCGGCCTGGGTGTTCAGGTTGGCCAGTTCGCGCATGGCCTTCAGATTGGACGTCAGTTCGGGTGCTTGCGAGCGGGGTCGCAGAGTCCACTCTTCGTCCTTCTTCTTGGACGCTTCGACATTCGATTCCGGCGGTTCGACAATGGCCTGACGCTGGGCAGCAACTTGATCGCGCTCCGCAACCATTTCCGTTGCGCGACGGATTGCCGGGGTCTTGTCGGGCGTTGCGGTCGCCGGTGCGCCCCCGCCGCCATTGGTTCGCATCCGAGTCAACAGCCGAGCCATATAGGCTTCGACCGAATCGTCGTCGTCATGGTGTGAACTCAATGGGTCTTGCGATGCGGCGGGCCGATGTTCCATCGGCGGCTGTTCGCTTCGCAATTGTTCTGGCACAGGTTCCGGTTCCGCAACCTTCTCGGTTTCGGATTCGTTGGATCGGCTGGTTTCTTCGACCGGAGACAATTTTGACGATTCGGTCGATTTGCTGCAATCGGACTTGAGAATCGACAACCGTCGCAGCCGATCAAAAATCGCGTCCTCGCCGGTGGATGGAGTGTCCGACACTAAATTCGACTCGGTCGTTTTCGCAACGTCGTTCGCATCCGATTCTGTCGCCACGCATTCGGCAACCGGCGATTCTTCCGCCATCACATTGGTCGCTACAATCGAAGATTCACCGACGACGGTTTGTGAGATCAGGCTGGCGCGGATGGACAACGCCGATTCCTGTTCGGCGATCTGAACTTCACGCTGCGACAGTTCTTCTTGGCGAGTCGCGAGTTCGGTCAATGCCGTCGTCAGTTCCGTTTGCGATTTTTCCAGGTCCGATTTCTGCTCGTCAATTTCGCTTTGCAGCCGCTTGATGTTTTGTTCGCGATCAGCAAGCTGCGATTCACGATGTTGCAGTTGTTCAGCCTGTTCCGCCAAACGAGCTTCGTTTTGAGCGAGGTCCGAAAAGCGGGCGGCCAATTCATCTTGCTTGGCATTCAATTCTTCGGTCCGCACACTCAACTCGTTCGCATGGACAGTGATCTCATGGCCGATGACCAAAGCGTCACTCTCGCGACCGACCAGTTCCGCAGTACGAGCGTTCGTCAGGTCAGCCTGGTGCTGGCAATTGGCCAATAACCGTTGCAGTTCGTTGTGCTCATTCAGGAGTCGGGACTTTTCCACAGCCAGACCGTCGCGCACGGAGTCGAGGGAAGCACGCTCCACCGCAAGCGTGCTAAGCCGAGCGGTAAGTTCGTCCCGCCGAGCAGCAAGGTCGTTGTCCGTTTTTTGAGCTTCGCTCTCGCGGCTATTTAATTCATCGGCATACGCGGAGATCGTTGTTGCTTGGTGCTGGCAATTGGCCAATAACTGCTGTAGCTCAAGGCGGTCCTGAAGCAGTCGGGTCTTTTCCAAGATCAGATTGTCACTCCGCGATTCAAGACTTGTACGCTCTCCACCAAGTTTGTCCCGGAGGGTGGCAAGCTCCAGAGCATTCTGCGCCAATTCGGCGGCAAACTTCC
>JAYUFG010000510.1:0-3483 GCA_043738845.1 Planctomycetaceae bacterium | reverse complement strand
AAACTCGCATTTGGCAACACGTCCTGATCGTCGCTCATGACGCTGTATGTCATCTTGCTAACATCATACCGAGTGTCGTGGAAATAATCGGCGAGCGAAATCGCATTGCCGGTGTCGCCTTCCGTAAGGTTCTGGTCGGGAATGGCGTCGGCGGAAACTTGGCCAGCGGGAACATTGATACTAATGATCGTAATCGCGGTTTCATTCCCATTGCCATCTTGCAGCGTGAAATATAACTCGTCTTGGCCGACAAGGCCATCGGTCGGAGAGAATTCGAGTGTGCCATCGCTATAAACCGTCAGTACGCCGTGTTCCATGTTAAATGATTGCGAATCGGTATCGACATTGGGCGAAAACGTCACGCCATTCACCGTCGCGATGGTCGCCAACGCGGCACTGCCCGCCGTCGGGCCATCGCTCACATGATCGAACAGATTATCGCTGAACGAAAAGTTCTCGTCCGGCGAAAGGGAGAAGTCATTGGCAAGTACCGATTCATCGGGAACCGTAATGGTCACGACCGACGGGATCATTGCGCCGTCCGGGTTCGTGGCGGAGATCGTAATTTCCGCCGTGCCGATTTTGCCCGACAAAGGCGTTAATGTTAAATCACCCGTGGTGGAATCGAAATCAGAAGATACCACCAATGTATTGCTGTTCGATACAAATGAGAAAGTCAGGTTCTCGTTCGCAAAAATCGGATCGCTAAAATAATCCGACACGTGAATCACGACCGGCTCCGAAATTTGATCGACCGTAATCGGCGGGATTGAAAACGCGACGGGACCATTGAATGAAGAGTCGTGCGTGTCGATGGGTTGATAGTCGTCTAAGCTGACGATGCCGTCATAGTTGGTGTCGCCTTGGGCGTAACTCGGGTGAGCTGCCGTCGTCCCAAGATTCACTTCGATGGTTTGATAATCGTCCAGATTCACGACGCCGTCGAGGTTGGTGTCGCCGGCATAGGTCGTGACAATGAGAACGGCGTTCGGGCCGACCGATTGGCCACGGAATGTCGTTTTTGGGATTGGGAACTGATTATTATCGCCGATGGCCACGACAAAGTGAGCCGGGTCGGAAGCGACAAACGAACTATTGATCCCGCTGCCCGTCCAGGCCATGCTTCCATTTTGATTCGCACCGTGAGCCACATTCGCGACGAGTTCGTCAATGGGATTTGTGCCCGTATAGCTGACGATGATCGCACCATGACCAATGTCGAGGGCCGCATAGCCGACGAGCGTCAGCGAATCGGTAGCGATGGTGTGCGCACCGCTGACAGTGGCATACCCGAGGTCGAGGATCAAGCTGGTCAGGTGTTGATCGGTGTTAAAGCCGATCCATCCTCCGTTACCGGTAACGCTCACTTGCGGACCCACATCCGTGTTGAAAATCGTTGACCCACCATAAACGGCGTTGTTCACGAATGTCGTTGGACCCGTCAAACCGGTGACCTGTTCAACTTCAAGCACGCCCAGTCCTGTTTTGTCCACGTATAAGTGACCATCAGGATCGATAGAGAAGTTCATCCAATTGGCGTAACCAGATTGACTGGTCACGGTCCATTGACTTCCATCCGGTGCTATGAGGGTTTGGGTTCCATCCGGCAAAGCGGTGTCCAGGTGTGCGTCAAATGTTTGCACGTAGTACGACTCGACACTTGACCAACGATCATGATCGTCATGTACCTGAACCTCGAATACATTTACATCCGGCGACCAACTTGGCGCACTGCTCGACCACGGCGCGGTCCAAGTGATGGTCGCTTGATTACTGACACCATCAACGGGCGTGATCGTCGCGCCGTCTGGTGCCTGTGTTAGCTCAAAATGCAAAAGCTCATTGGGATCAGTGTAGTCGGCAGTGACGACGAACGAAACGGTCGGCGTGTTGCCCGTTTGCGAGTAATCGACGCTGACGCCGTTTCCATTGGAAGCAATGCCCGCTGGAAATGTGTCAACTGGCGTGACATCGGTCTGAAGTTGCGGCGCGGCAATGACGCCGGTCGGATAGATTGAAACGTCGCTTTCGGCGATGATTAAAGAACCGTAACCGGCTTGAATGTGAAGATTGATCGAAGAATTGTCGAGTGTGCTGTCGAGCGTAATAGAGATTTGCGAAGTCGTCGAGCTAATCGGCGTAACCGTGGTTGGGATCGTTGTGCGGTCGCCATTCGTGACCGTCGCGTAAAAGTCGAACAACTCGCTACTGTCGGGATTCACAATGCCCACAATGAACGAAACTGTCGGCGCGTTTCCTGCTTGCGAATAATCGACGCTGATCGTGTTGCCGCTGAACGTCACGCCGGATTGGCCGAGGTTGACGGGTTGAAGGTTCGGGTCGATAGACGGAGGTGCTATCGGAGTGAACGAGTACATTTCGACCACGCCGCCATAGCCTGCGAACAATTCATAGTTCCCAATGTCGGTTGCGTGGTTGGCGATGTTGCCCCAGTTGATGCCCGCAGTGGTTGAGACGTCGATCTCATTAAGCTGAGCGAAAGCAGCGTCCACGGCGGAAAGGTCCACGTATCCAGTATAGGTACTTGATTCGTAGACGATCTTGTGAACATCGGCCGGAGCGACCGTCATTAGGGCGGGATCGATGATCAGGCCGCCGTTCACCGTAACCGCGTTGTAATTGTGGTCCGCCGCGATTTGAGCCGTGCCATTGGACCAGTCATCGTTTTGAATGTGCAGGACGTGCGTATCCGAATCGTACGACGACACCGCCGTCATCATGGTCCGAGGTTCAAGATGCTCAAGGCCCCAGATGCGCGCGGTCTTGCGGGCGCGACTGGAATCGGCCGAGCGGGAGGGCTTTCCCCGTTTGCAGCGGGTTTTCGGCGGGCCGTAAGTTTTGCGACGGCTCAGGCTATAGAATTTCGCGAGGAGCGATTCCCGCAGAACGCGAATCCAGTTGATGAACTTCTTCCAGGAGCCAAGACGCATCATATCCTCGCTTCGCTATCAAAGTTGTGTATTCGTAAGGAGACAAATTCAAAGTGCCGAATGACTCGGTAAATTCCAGACTAATTGGACGAAAAAATTTTCCAATAGTTTTTGACGGATAGTTTTTTGGATTTATTGCGAAAGCCTAACGGTCATGCGGAGTCTAACGATTGTGCTGGCAATGTCGTGGGATTCACGTTTAACGAGGACTACACGCACACTGATGGTGAGTTGAGATGCAAGATGAATGCCAATTAGTACGAAAAAAGTTGTTTGGCGAACCAACAAAGATCGCAACGCGGCTGGAGAACTAGACTTGCGTTCCGGCGAAGAAAATTGGCGATTCAAATTGTCGATGGTCGATACCGACGTGTTTGGTGAGTTGCCGCAACAGCCGTGGAGAAAATGCCACATCCGTTCGTGTTCTTGGCGATGTTTTGCGGAGTAGAGTTCAGTGAGTCCGAAAGTGCCCGGCTTGAAAACGAAGAGTGATTCAAACAAATGGCGACGATTCTTTACACTTGGGAATTGG
>JAYUFG010000509.1:0-3497 GCA_043738845.1 Planctomycetaceae bacterium | reverse complement strand
TTTCGCGGCCGCATGGACGAGCGAAATGACATGGTCCGCAGCGTGACCGATGGGCGTTTCGTTTACGTGCGCAACTATCTGCCGCACCTGATTTATGGCCAACATCTGTCGTATATGTTTGAAACACCGACGACGCGAGTTTGGAAAGACCTGCACGACGCGGGCAAGCTCAATCCGATTCAAGATGCGTTTTGGAATAAGAAGCCGCCGGAGGAGTTGTACGACTTGCAAACGGATCGCGACGAGGTGAGCAACTTGGCCGACTCAACTTCGAGTGAACATCGAGAGATTAAGGCCAAGCTTCGCAAAGCCCAACAGGACTTGGCGTTGAACATTCGTGATGTTGGTTTTCTGCCGGAGGGAGATCGGTTCGTGCGAGCTAAAGGTGGTTCGCAGTACGATATGGGTCACGATGACGCGAAGTATCCCATTGCCAAAGTCATCGCGATGGCTGACTTGGCGTCGATGCTTTCGCCCGACGCCATTCCCGAATTGAAAAAAGGACTGAGCGATAGTGACGCGGGCGTTCGCTATTGGGCCGTTCTTGGTTTACAAATGCGTGGCAAGAATGCCGTTGCGGTGGCGAAAACAGAATTAACGGCCGCACTCAAGGACGCATCGCCGTTCGTTCGCATTCCCGCTGCGCAGGCGTTGGGCCAATTTGGAACTGAGGACGAACTGAAAACCGTGTTGCCGCAATTGTTAGAATTCTCCGATTGGTCGAAGAACGATGTTTTCGTGGCTATTTCAGCCATGACGGCTTTGGACGACCTGGGCGAAAAAGCGTTACCCATCGCCGCTGCCGCGAAAAAACTCCCGGCGACTGGTCTCGCCTCTGACCCGCGATATAAAGAATACGTTCCGCGATTGCTGGAGAGTTTGCAAAATCGGTTTAAGGACTAAATGATGACCCTAAAGAACGTCTGACGGATATAAACTAACAGGTGTTTTTAATTTTCTCTCTTTGATCTCGTTTATCTCTGCGGCTGATCTTCGTCTTTTGTAATTCGTACTTGTATCATCGGGTCCAACGTGATTTAACCCCGTAAACCAGACGCGACGAAGAATATAGCCACAGAGATACAAGAGGACACAGAGAATTCAGCTATCCTTTGAGTCCATTTTGTGAAACGTCGCTTGAACCTCAATCCTGCAACGGACCTTCGCTATGAAAAACCTTGTCGTAGCTATTTTCACAGTTGTCAGTCTGCTTTCGTGCCTAAACCCGATCGCGGCTGCCGACAAGAAACCGAACGTTCTGTTCATTGCCGTCGATGACATGAATAACGATCTTGGCTGTTATGGTCATCCGTTCGTGAAGTCGCCGAACATTGATCGACTGGCGGCGAGGGGCGTCAGGTTCGACCGGGCATACTGCCAATTTCCCCTTTGTTCGCCCAGCCGTTCGTCACTCATGACCGGCTTGCGGCCCGACACGACGCAAGTTTTCGATTTGCAATATCGCTTTCGGCAAGGGATGCCCGACGTTGTGACGCTATCACAAATGTTCATGAAAAACGGGTACTACGCCGCTCGCGTCGGAAAAATATATCACTATGGAAACCCGGGCGACATCGGCACGAGTGGTCTCGACGATCCCGCCTCCTGGCAGGAGTTTTTCAATCCGGCCGGTCGCGATAAAACGGCACTCGAACAGGACATCATCAATTACACGCCGAAACGGGGGCTCGGTGCGGCGATGGCTTTTCTGAACGACAAGACGGGCAAGGACGAAGAACACACCGACGGCAAAGTCGCCACGCAAGCGATTCAGTTACTCGAAAAGCACAAGAACGAACCGTTCTTTCTTGCCGTTGGGTTTTACAAGCCGCACTGTCCTTGGGTTTCGCCGGGAAAATACTTCGACCAATACAAGCTGGAACAGATCAAGCTGCCAACGATTGCCGAAAACTTTCGCAATACCGTCCCAGCCCCGGCACTCGCTTCGACAATCCCCTGGCCGTATTTTGGAATCAAGGAGGAAGAGGCTCGCGAATGCAAGCTCGCGTACTACGCGGCGATCTCGTTCGTCGATGCACAAATCGGCCGCGTTCTGGATGCCCTCGACAAAAACGGGCTGCAAGAAAATACGATCATCGTCTTTTGGAGTGATCATGGTTATCACTTGGGCGAACATGGTCTGTGGTTCAAACAAAGCTGCTTTGAAGAGTCAGCCCGCGTCCCGATGATTATTTGTGCGCCAGGCAAAATCGTTGGCAAGTCGAGTTCTCGCACGGTGGAATTGGTCGATCTTTATCCAACGCTCGCCGAGTTGAGCGGCCTCACGCCACCAGCGAACTTAGAAGGGAACTCCGTTGTCCCGCTCTTGACTGATCCCAATGCAGACTGGAAACACGCCGCCTTCACTCAGGTCCAGCGTGGTGCATTTCCCGGCCACAGCATTCGGACCGAACGCTGGCGATATACGGAATGGGACTCGGGCAAGAAGGGCAATGAACTCTACGACCACGAGACCGACCCCCAAGAATTGAAAAACCTTTCGGGCGACGAGAAATATGCAGCCACGGTCGCCGATCTCAAATCACAACTGAAAGCGATCCATCCCAAGCCGGTGGACGGTGGAAAGGCCGAAACGGCGAAGGGGAAGAACAAGGCGGCGAATTAGAAGGGTCGCTACTTTCCTTGCCGCACAATTTCCGCTGCGGCGACGACATGTTCAGCAAAGGTACTACTTGCTTAATTCGGAAAAGTATTGAGGGATGTAAACGAGGGCGATAAAGAGGCAAACGATCCCGAGGGCAATTACGAAAGCTCCGATGATTTGTTCCCTTGATCGGATCGCTGTTTGCCTTGAAGACACCAATTTTAATCCCGCCTGACCGGAAGCCCTTGGCCCCTACCCAAAAAAACATCAAGGCGCACACTATTAAGCTGATCTGTCCCATTGAGAGCCTCTCATTTCGGTTTCCGCACAGAGAAAGTTACAGCCAATTCACGCGGCATTCGCGCCGTCAAAGTCGGGAATCACTCATTCCGGATTCCGGTGTTAAGGCGTTGCGATCCACAGATTAAACCAGGACACCTAAGAAATCTCGGCGACCCATTTTCTAATTTCAACGCCCAGAGGCCGCTGACTATGGAACAAAAAACAATCGAAAGCCAACATAATCGTTACGGCCCGAAGGATTGCCACCACGGCGGAACGACAAAACGCCGCATGGTCGATCCACGATCCGCCCCGTAAGACACGGGTCGTGCCGGTGTTCGGACCCTGTGGGTCGTTGACCGGTGACTTCGTATAGTAGTCACTTTCATACCAATCTCCGCACCACTCTCGAACATTCTCGTGCATATCGTATTGGCCAAAAAGGCGTTCGAGTTGTACTTGCCAACGGGTGTGGTGCATTTCAACCAAGGGCCAGCGCATAAATCAATGTCGTGCTTTCGCTCCGAGGCTGTGAATTTACTCAAGAGGACTGGTGTTTTGAGAGGCGCGCGCTAAAACTTGTGTATGACTACTAAAAATACATCGCAGC
>JAYUFG010000508.1:0-3500 GCA_043738845.1 Planctomycetaceae bacterium | reverse complement strand
CGACAGAAACCCGCAACCGAGTCCCAACATCGCGCCGGGCACGACCATCGCGTAAATTCCCTGCGGGAAGAACCAACCAAAGACAAAGTATCCGACGGTGCCGCCAACCGTCGCTCCAACGACGCCGAGCAGATAGTTCACCGGTAAGGATGTTTTGGGCATTGCGGTTCTTCGACAGCAGAAAGGCAAGTCCATGACGCTCGCTTCCGAATCGGAAGGCGGTCTACTTCGGATTCTGTGGCCGTTGTGTGGGTCGATGAAAACCGATCTTTTCCAGGGCTTGATAAACTTCATCCAGCGTTTTTTCGCCGAAGTTGGAAATTTTCAACAATTCGTCGCGGGTGCTGCGGAGCAAATCGCCGACTGTGAAAATCCCCTTTTCTTCCAAACAGTTGGTCGTCCGCACCAACAGGCCGATCTCCGCCGTGCTCATGTTCAGCCGATCATCCAAATTTTTCGCGGCACTGGCGGAAGCGTTCAAACGAATGCGAGTGGTCGCCATGGGTTCCCTCCCAATCAAATCAAGAATAGTGAAGAGTTAAAACAATCCCTTGTTGCTTAAGGAGAGAGTATACCAATCGCCGCCCGTTTGAAAACCATTTTTCCAGAAAACAACACTTTTTTCGCCGTCCACTCCGACAGCAGTGCTAGCACCCATCGCCAAAATGGGCAGTTGTTCCGTATATTGAAGGGGTATGCTAGAGCGAGGGATCGGGAGTCAGTTTCGCGGTGACGAGGTTCCATTCTGGAAAGTCTTCACCGCGAACCCAACTCCCGACCCCTTTCACACCCATATACTCTACACCGAATGGACTGCTCCTAACCCGAAACGTAAGTGAGGAAACTCAACTCATTTCCTCGCTTACGCTTCGGGTTAGGATGTCTCAGGCACAATGGTGCCATTATCAACCGCGTCGAGTATAGATCAAATTAAAAACGTCTTTTTGTGAATTGGATTCACGCCATGAGCGATTGGGAAACGGATGTCGATAACGGTTTGGATTCGCTGACGCCCGTCCAGCGCGAAGCCGTCGAACATCTCGACGGACCGATGCTCGTTCTCGCTGGGCCAGGGAGCGGAAAAACCCGCGTCGTCACGCACCGCGTTGCGAACCTGTTGCGGCACGGCGTCTCGGCCCGCAATGTCTTGGCGTTGACCTTCACCAATAAAGCGGCGAACGAGATGCGACGTCGGGTCGAAGAGTTGGCACCCGGCGAGCCAGTCTGGGTTAGCACCTTCCACCGGTTTTGTGCCCGCCTGTTGCGTAAGTACGCACGACTGGTGGGTCTGGAAGAGAACTACACGATTTACGACACGTCGGACAGTCGTCACGCCCTGTCCCGCACGCTGGACGAAGTTTGTAGCAATCTGCTCCACTTCACGCCCGATCAAGTCGCGGCCGCGATCAGCAAGGCCAAAAATCAACTCATCACGCCCGAACATTATGTAGCCAAGCCGGGTCACGCGCTCGGTGAAATCGTGCAGCGCGTTTATCCGTTCTATCAAGCGCGGCTGTTGAATTCGTCAGCCGTCGATTTTGATGACCTGCTTATGCACGTTGCCAACTTACTCCGCGAGAATCCAGAAACCCGTGCCGCCCTCGATGCCCAGTTTCAATACATCCTCGTCGATGAGTATCAAGATACGAATCTGGCCCAGTACATGATCATTCGTGGGTTGTCGATCGATCATCCGAACTTGGCGGTGACGGGCGATCCCGATCAGTCGATCTACGGTTGGCGGGGGGCGCAATTGAGCAACATTCTCGATTTCGAAAAGGACTATCCAGCAGTTCGCGTCGTGCGGTTGGAGCGAAATTATCGCAGCACGAAAAGCATTCTCCGCGTGGCCGACCAGTTGATTTCGCACAATCTTAAACGCAAGCCCAAGGCCCTCTTCACCGAAAACGACGAAGGCTCGCCCGTTTCGCTCGTGTTCTATCCGAATCAAAAGGCCGAGGCGGAAACCATCGCCTTCAAAATTGCCACCGACGTACGCAGTGGAAAACGCCGCGCTCGCGACTTTGCGATTTTTTATCGCACGAACGCCTTGTCGCGGGCATTGGAATTCGCACTAAGGGAACAGGGTTTGCCCTATCAAATGGTGCAAGGGGTTGAGTTCTTTCACCGGCGAGAGGTGAAGGACTTGCTCGCCTATTTACAGATTTTGAACAATCCGCGTGACGATGTTGCCCTGCAAAGGATCATCAACGCACCCGCCCGCGACATCGGTAAGAAAACCGTCGAAAAGCTGCGGGAGTTCGCCACCAGCAAAGGATTAACACTGCTCGAAGGTGCCCGCCGTGCCGGTTCGATTGAGTCTTTGAGTAAGAGGTCGGCTCTGGCGGTGGCTAAATTCGTTGCGATGTTGGACCGCGTGGGAACGCTCGTTGCTGCGCCGGTCGAAGAGATTATCGGGCATGTCCTCAAGGAATCCCGCTATCGCGAGCAGTTTGAACATTCCGAATTGGAAGAAGACCTCGACCGGATTGCGAACATTGATGAACTCGTGACCGCCGCGCGGGAATACGACGAGCGCGACCTGGCTCAGCAAGGGCTAGAAGGTTTTCTCGAACAGTCGTCGCTCGTCAACGACACCGACGGTTGGGAGGAGGAAAACGACCGCGTCACCATGATGACGATGCACGCGGCGAAGGGGCTGGAATTCCCGGTCGTCTATATTGTCGCCATTGAGGAAGGACTGCTCCCGCACGAGAGGAGCAAAAATTCGCCCGACCAATTGGAAGAGGAACGCCGGCTGCTGTTTGTCGGGATCACGCGGGCGGAAGAAGAATTGAATTTGAGTCTGGCCCGCTATCGAGAGTTTCGCGGCCAGCGGCGGATGACCGTTCCCAGCCAGTTTTTGTGGGAACTGCCGCGTGACGAAATGCAGATTGTCGAGCCGGGTCAAGCGGCGAATTGGGACAACAGCGACCCGCACGAACATGATCATTCGCACGCCGAGGTCGATTTCGACGAGCCAGTGATTCAGGTCGGGACGGCGGAAAAGCGTCCGCCCGCCTTGTCGCCGCTACGGGGACTGGCGGGAATCAAACTCACGACAGCGGCGGAAATGGCGGGCGAGTCCAAACTGGGTTCGCGCGTTTCGGCGGAATTGTTTTCACTGGGAATGCTCGTCCGTCATCCGGAATACGGTCTGGGCACGATTGTCGCTCTTTCCGGCGATGGCTCCAAGCGATCAGCGACCGTCGATTTTCCAGCCGCCAATGGGTACAAAAAATTCCGGCTCGAACAGAGCGAATTGAAACCTTTTGTTTAGCAGCTACGCGGAGCGGCTGCATGAGGGAATAGCTCGTAAATAACCTTCGTGACTATCGCGGTTCGCTGAGCTAATACCAACGGACCATTTGCATTTTGTCGCGGAGCGACTCGCGATGGTCGACAAAATGGTTGGACCAGTCGCTCGCGAAGTTGCGTGGGTTATTGTAAAGGTGTGTTTCCTTTACATCAGAGCCCCATTCGGGAGGACTGGTCCATGA
>JAYUFG010000507.1:0-24405 GCA_043738845.1 Planctomycetaceae bacterium | reverse complement strand
TTTAGCATAGCGTCGTCGGCACTGGCGACCACTCCGGCGACCGGCTTTGCGGTTTGGCGAACGAGCACGTCCGGCTCAACGCCGACGCGACTGTAGGGCTTACCCTTGGGCGAGTAGAACTTGGCCGTGGTAAGACGCAAGCCGGAAGTCATACCCTCAAGCTGGAAAATGCCCTGCACCGAGCCCTTGCCGAAGCTTCGCACGCCAACGATGGTTGCCCGATGATGGTCGCGCATTGCGCCGGAAAAAATCTCCGCCGCACTTGCGCTTTCCTGATCGATGAGTACCGTCAGTGGCACGTGCCACGTTCCCTCTTCGTGGGCCGAATAGCTGCTGTCTTCCTGGGCACTGCGACCGTGGGTGGAAACGATCACGCCGCGATCAAGGAACAAGTCCGACACGTCCACGGACGATACCAACAGCCCGCCCGGGTTGCCGCGCAGGTCCATAATCAAACTCTTCATGCCGAGCCGTTGCAGTTTCCACAGAGCCTCGTCCATGTCACGGCTGGTCGTTTTTTGAAAACAGTTGAGCTTGAGATAACCGACGCCCGACTCTGCATCGACGAGTTTCACGTCGTCTACGCTGGGCACGTCGACATGTTCACGACGTACGCGGAGGCGTCGCGGGTCTTCATTCGGGCTAACAACGACGACATCGCAGATCGTTCCTTCGCGACCTTGCAGCATTTCAGCCGCTTGATCGGGATTCAACTCGCGCACAGAACGCCCTTCGACCGCCGTGATCTTGTCGCCCGACTTGATCCCACTTCGTTCGGCGGGACTGTTGGGAATCACGCGAACGATGGCGAGGGCTTGCTCGGCCGATTTCAATTCAATGCCCAGTCCGACAAAGTTCCCTTCGATTTGCGAATAAACGTCGCGCAATTGATCGGCGGTCAGGAACGACGAATACTCGTCGAGCGAACCGGTCGCTCCGGCGACAAATTCCATCGTCGTCGCCGTGGCTGGGATATTCAAACGTAAGGCGGCGAGCCGTTCGACATTCAGCACCGTATCGCGGGCGTCTTGTCGCGTGCGAACAGGCTTGGAGTTAATCAATTTGGCCAACTCTTGGCGAAACGCATCAATTTTTTCGGTCGGCACTTTGTTCAAGTGGCGGTCGGCGAAGTTGGGCGACGTTACCGCTAAGTCGAGACAGCGTGTCCCGCGAACGATAATCGCTTGCCAGTCGGGATTGGCGACGTAGTGCGTTTGAACCTTGACCAAGACTTCGGTGTACAGGTCCAGGGCTTGCGTTTCGGAAAGAGTCGTCAGGGCGTTGCGAAAGCTCGAGTCGTTGTATCGCCGACCGAGATCGTAATTCATCTTGGCCAAGTCGTGGCGTTGTTCGAGTGTCGCGTTGCCAGGAAAATGCTTGTTCGCATCTTCGTACATCGTGAGTGCGTCGGCCCATTTCCGCTGCTGCTCAAGCTGTTGGCCCTTTTCGAGAACCTCGTTGACGGCGGTCGTTTCTTGTGGCGGGACGATCCGCACTTGCGTTTGTGCCCAAGCGGTCGCGGTGATCGATGTCAGGATGGTGACGATCAGCAGACCGAGACTTGGACGTTTCCAACGAAGCACGGGCCGACAGAGTAGGGACCGACGAAGCATGGTGGGATTCCGCAGGCAGGAGGGAAGGATCAACGGGGCGACTGGGCACCAAACAGTTCAAACTCGCAACAAACTTCTCCGGTTGGACCTCGTAGCCAGCGGTGCTGGCGACGACGGATGTTGGCCCAATCCAGAGAATGCAAATGAACAGCAACGCAATCAGACAATAACCCAGTGAAGAAACCGAGTGCTAGCGGCGTGGGAGCCGTTGGTTGCGACGCCCCACCGTGAGCAAGTCAGCCTCCTTCAGGTTGATGACCTGAATGCGGTCGAAAAGCGACGGACGCTTCCCGACCCGAGGAAGTATAGGCCACGAAATCGTGGCGGTCAAAAAAAGTTGCGCAAGTTTTTGGACTTCTGGAGCCGAGCAACCCCTACGACCGGCAGAGTTTGACTTTTTTGGGCGGGAATCGGGGGGAAGGGAAAGTCTAAAGTCAAAACGCAGAATGCAAAACGAAGAACTTGGAAATAGGGGTGCGGAACCGAGGTGTTCGACTCCCCGCAACTACGAACGATTTGCTCGAATTAACTTCCTGATTTGAAATTGACGTTATAGGAGACGGCCCAAAGTAACTTCCCGGATCGGTTAGCAGCGACGCGCAGCGGAGCGGACCGTCGGAGTTTTGCTCCCCTTCGTGCGGAAGTCGATGGGCTTACTGCATCGTCCCGAATGCCGTCGGAATGCTGTAATTCTTTAAGCCACAACAGGTTACGCCATGTCAGACGATGATTCCCAAAAAATGGCAGGATTTAGCTGGACCGGGGCCAAAATCCCGCGAAACTGTTGAGCATTGACCGGGGTTATATCTCTCAGAAGAACGAGATAGGATGATAGGCCCCCTCATTCCACCTACCATTCTGTCGGAAATGCCTGGCAAATAAGTCCTTCCCGTCGAAACAGGAACCGTCCCATGCTGCGTCGTATAACGCTCTCCCTAACGATGTTAAGTGGGGTTGCCATCTTCACCGGTGCTGCTCCCGAAACGGGCAAAAATTCTCCCGACACCAAAGGCAAGAAGATTGCTGCGGCGATTGCGGCGACCAAACTCCCCCCTGCGACAACGCCCGCAACCAAACCACCTGCCACAACGTTGACCGCGACGAGTGAGACGCCGAAAAAACTGTTTGACAATAAGCCCGCCCCCACGACAAAAAACAGCACTCCGATTTCAACGACCCCTTCGAGCAAACTGCCCGCCGAGATCGCGGCCAAGTCGGACAAGCTGCTGCAAGAAGAAATTCTCTCCTCGACCAAGGAATCCATCGCGAACAAGTGCAACGACGAAACTTTCCTCCGTCGCGTGACACTCGACTTGACGGGAGTGATTCCAACGCCCGAAGAACTGACTCGCTTCACGCTCGATGCTTCGCCCACTAAACGGGCCGACGCGATTGACCGCTTGCTCGCCAACAAAGAGTTTGGTCACAACTGGGGACATTATTGGCGGGACGTGATTCTCGCCCGGCGGAGTGAAGAACGAGCCATGCTCGTCTCGCAATCGCTGACGGAATATATGGAAGGCGAGTTGAACAAGAACACGCCCTGGGATCAGGTTGCGAGAGACTTCATCACGGCGAAGGGCGACGTTCGCGAAAACGGCGCGACCGCAATTTACATGGCGCAGATGGGCAATACCGAGGATGTCACGAGCGAGATCACCCGCATCTTCATGGGCGTGCAAATTTCCTGTGCGAATTGTCACAATCATCCGACCGACCGTTGGCAGCGAGAACAATTTCACGAGTTGGCCGCGTTCTTTCCCCGCGTGGAAGTTCGCAGAGATAAGAGCGACATCCTGTTCTCCTACACGGTGACCGGTTTGGATCGTGATCCGATTTTCAAGGGCAACAATATGATTCCGCGGGCCTCGGCAGAACATTACATGACCGATCTCAAAAATCCTGCCGCCAAGGGAACCCGCATGGAACCCGTTTTCTTTGCGACGGGTGAGAAACTTTCGCCGGGCAAAACCGATGAAGACCGTCGTAAGTCGATTGCTGATTGGATGACGTCGCCGAAGAACGAATGGTTCTCGAAAGCGATTATCAATCGGCTGTGGTCGGAACTTGTCGGCGAAGGTTTTTATGAGCCGGTGGATGACATCGGTCCCGACCGTCAATGCACCGCACCGAAGACGCTCGATATGTTGGCCCAGGAATTCGTCGGTCACGGTCACGATGTAAAATGGCTCTATCGCACGATCCTGCTGACCGCCGCTTATCAACGGGAAAGCCGCTCGCGTCACAACCCCGGAGAAACGCCGTTCGTCGCCAGTGCCCATCAAACATTACGGGCCGATCAGATTTACACGTCCCTCAGTAAGGCTCTTGGCTTCGCCGATACTTATGGCGATACGGGCATGTCCTATCGGCCGGGGGCACAGGTTCGCAACCCGCGAGCGATGTTCAACAATACGTTCAACTACGACCCAAGCGTTCGCCGAGACGAGGTTTCCGGCTCGATCCCGCAAGCGTTGATGATGATGAACTCGCGCGAGTTGTCGGCCTTTGAACGGGGAAACACCTCCACAACGGCGTTAGGCAAGCTGCTCAACCAAACGAAGAACGACGAGTCGGTCGCCGTCGAGTTGTATCTCCGCTGTTTGGCCCGCGAGCCGCAAGAGACCGAGTTGAAACCGTGCCTCGAATACGTCAAAAAAACCGGCAACCGCGTGGACGCCTTTGAAGACATCCTCTGGGCACTCGTCAACTCGACCGAATTCCTCCACCGCAAATAACCACTTTGTTCCTTGTTCCCTGTTGAATGTTCATTGTTTTCTATTCATCGTTCATCATTTCCCCAAAACTCCCATGCCCTTACTTCATCATGCTGACTTAGGTGTTAATCGTCACGGTGTTTGCTCGCGGCGTGATTGGCTGAAGGGTATTTCGGCCGGTGCCCTCGCCGCCGGAACGCTCTCCTTCACCGATCTGGTCAGCGTCAACGCGGCTGAATTGAAGAAGCAAGGGAAGTCGGTCATCCTGCTGTGGATGCAGGGTGGACCGAGCCAGTTTGAAACCTTCAGCCCCAAGCCGGGTCACGCCAACGGCGGAGAAACAAAAGCAATCTCCACGGCCGTCAGTGGAATTCAAATCGCCGAGTCGTGGCCCAACATTGCCAAAGCAATGAACGACGTCGCGATCATCCGCTCGATGACCAGCAAAGAAGGAAGCCATCCCCGCGCGACCTCACTCTTGCACACAGGCTATCTCCCGACGGCAACGGTTAAGTATCCCGCCTTCGGGGCGATTGCGGCTCACGAAGTTGGCGATAAAGCTTGCGAACTTCCCTCTTTCGTCCGCATCGGCGGTCGGCCGGGCCAAGGGGGCGACGGCGGTTTTTACGGGACTGAGTTCGATCCCTTCGTGGTTGCCGCCGCAGGCACCATGCCGACCAATGCTCAGCCGACGACGCCCGTCGAGCGTTATCGCCGCCGGATTGATTTGCTCACGCAACTTGAGGGCGACTACGCCACGACCGCCCCGCAAGAAGTCGCCGATCATCAAAAGCTGTACGCCAAGGCGTCGAAGATGATCCTTAGTTCGCAGATGAAAACCTTCGATCTGAGCCAAGAGTCGGACAAAATCCGCGATGCTTATGGCAAGACGCCGGTCGGCTCGGCCTGTTTGCTCGCGCGGCGGTTGATCGAGTCGGGCGTCACGTGCGTCGAGATCAATCACGGCAATTGGGACACGCACGATGACAATTTCAATCGGGCAAAGACCCTTTCCGAAGCGATTGATCTTCCCTTCGCTCAATTGATTGCCGACTTGAAATCACGCGGCCTGTTGGAGAGTACGCTGATCGTGTGGATGGGCGAATTCGGCCGCACGCCAACGATCAATCCTCGCGGCGGTCGCGACCATTATCCCCGCGCGTTCAACGTGGCCCTGGCGGGTGGCGGCGTAAAGGGTGGCCAAGTCGTTGGCGAAACGGACAAGGCGGGTGCCGACGTTACCTCGCGACCGGTCGCCGTGAATGACCTATTCCAATCGTTCTGCCACAGCCTTTCCATCAACCCGGCCAAAGAAACGCTCAGTAACATTGGCCGCCCGATCAAAATTGTGGACGGCGGCAAGCCAGTGAACGAGTTGTTCTCGTAAACGCAAAAGTCAGAACGCAAAATGCTGAGAAAAATCCCATGAAATGAGTGTTTTGCGTTTTGCGTTTTGACTTCTGCCTTTTCCTATCGCCCAACCGGGCCGCCTGCGGTAAATGTCCCTTCTTCCGGACTGCTCGCCGTGGCGTACAACTTTTTCGGAATCCGGCCGGAAAGAAAGGCCAAGCGGCCCGCCTCCAAAGCCGATTTCATGGCAACGGCCATGCCCAGCGGGTCGCGAGCATGAGCAATCCCCGTGTTGAGCAGCACCCCATCGACGCCCAACTCCATCGCAATCGTGACATCGCTCGCCGTCCCGACGCCCGCATCCACAATGACCGGATAGTCGGGATCACCCTCTTTGAGATATTCCAAACAGATCCGAATGTTGTTCGGGTTGAGAACGCCCTGACCTGATCCAATCGGGCTTCCGGCGGGCATCACACTGACCGCACCCGCTTGCTTCAAACGCCGCGCCGTGATCGGATCGTCAGTCGTGTAGCATAAAACCTGAAAGCCTTCGGCGACGAGTTTTTCGGTCGCTTCGACGGTCGCGATCGGGTCGGGCAACAGCGTCTTTTGATCACCCAGCACTTCCAGCTTGACCCAATCGGCACCCGAATTTTCCAGCCCACGCAAAATCTCGCGGCCCAAGCGGGCGACGCGAATTGCATCGTCGGCCGTGAAACAACCGGCCGTATTTGGGAGCAGCGTATACTTCCGCGTGTCGATGAAGTCGAGGATATTGTTCCCCTGCGCGTCGATCAACCGTTCTCTCCGGATCGCGACCGTGATGCAATCGCAACCCGACAGTTCGAGCGAACGGGCCATCTGTTCATAGTTGGCGTACTTTCCCGTCCCGACGATGAGTCGGCTGTTGAGGGTGTGCGTTCCGATTTTTAACGGCGTGGTGTGATTCAAGGGTTGTTGGCCTTCGCGATTCGTGGGGTCCGTTGGGCTGTGTCCGGGATTAAGTTGTGTCCTGGATTAAGTCGAGGCAGTTTGGCAGGTGGGGCGAACTCCTGGACTGCACGCCACCAACACGGCTGCAAAAACCATTCTCAACGAAACTTGCAACGCTTTTCGACAACAAAAGCAATGGACACATTTCGTACAAGTTTTATTTTGGTTTCACAATGGACAACATAAATGTTGGGTTCAACGCCGCAAATCGAACGCGCTCTAACTGAAATGTCCCGCGTGCGATGTTGATCATCCAGACCTTAACCTCCGTCCGGGTTTGCAAAAAGTCATGCACCGCCGA
This sequence comes from Planctomycetaceae bacterium, assembly GCA_043738845.1. Taxonomy (GTDB): domain Bacteria; phylum Planctomycetota; class Planctomycetia; order Pirellulales; family DASRSE01; genus DASRSE01. Next base: position 17,428 of record JAYUFG010000507.1, on the reverse strand, counting down.
CAGGTTTTCAATACTGCCAACATTCGCGACGAGTCGTCCCGACGGCCTCAGTCGCTCGTAAGCCAACTCGATGATCCGCGCGATCTCGCGACCGCTCCCGCCGACGAAAATCGCATCGGGGTCGGGCAATTCGGCCCAGGCTTCCGGAGCACGGCCCAACACGGGCACGAGATTCTTGACACCAAATCGTTGCGCGTTCGAGCGAATCAGCAAATGATCGTCGGGATCCATTTCAATCGCAAAGGTCTTCCCGTCTTTCGCGATCTGAGCCGCCTCAATCGAAACCGAACCGCTCCCCGCGCCAATGTCCCACACGGTGCTGCTCGGGCCGAGGTCCATTTCCGCCAAAGCCATGGCGCGAACTTCAAACGGCGTGAGAAGACCGTACTTCGGTCGCGATTGCAAAAACGCTTCATCGGCGTTGCCAAATAGCCGGCGTCCGACCGCTTCTGTCGGACGGTCGGGCATCTCCGGCTTGCGAACGAGAATCATCACGTTGAGCGGCGAGAATTGCTGGCCGACCAACTCGTGCAGTTCTCCCTGCGTAACCCGTTCGTCCGGCGAGCCGAGATTTTCGCACACGTAAGCAAAATAATAGTCGATCCGCCGGTCGAGCAGTTTGAGAGCAACGTCGCCCGGCTGACAGGTCTCACTCGTGAACAAACCGACCTTGTCGGCGATGCGAATTTTTTCGACGATGCTTTCGAGCGAGTGATTCGCCAAGTTCGTCAAGAACGCTTCTTCCCAACTTTCCTTCACGCGGGCAAACGCCAACTGCATCGTGCTGACGTGGGGCGTAACTTCAAAATGATCTTTGCCCAGCTTGTCGCACAGGTAACGAGCAACGCCGTAGAACAATGGATCGCCCGATGCGAGTACGACGATGGCCTTGCCCGCTCGTTGACGAATAAAGTTGACCGCTTCGTCGGGATTGTTGCCAATGGCAAAGCGTTCAGCGGCCGATTTGGGAACGCGCGAAAGGGTTGTCTCGGCTCCGATGAGAACCTGGGCTTGGGCGATCAAGGTTCGGGCGGCACCGGTCAGGCCGTCCTGGCCGTCGTCGCCGATTCCGACGATTTGAATTTTATCCGCGTGGCTCACGCGAGGGTTCCTTGTAGGGCTATTTTGCGAGTACGCAGTAGCATGTCTATCGGCGAGTACGCAGTGGCATGACAATTTGCGAGTACACAGACGTGGGCGTGACTACCCCTGATTCTATGTCATTCAAAATCCGTGTAAAGCGGCGGGAGAAACGGGCGAAAAATGCCCGTTGAATTGCCGAAAAAGCGAAACTCGGATAGGATTTAGTCTCCGCTCAACGTCGTTCTCGAAAGGTTCTCGAAAGTTCAGTTTGAATAACGAAACCACACATGACCACCGGCATCGCTGAACACTGTGAACGCCTAACCGCTTTGATTCGGGGCTATGGCCGCTGCGCCGTCGCCTTTTCGGGCGGCGTGGACAGTGCGGTCGTGGCCCAGGCGGCGTTTCTCGCGCTGGGCGAAAATGCGTTGGCCGTGACCGCCGTAAGTTCCAGTCTCGCGTCGGGTGAACTTGAGAACGCGCGCCAGATCGCGCAGCAAATTGGAATTCGGCACATCGAGATGGCGACGCAGGAATTCAACAACCCTAACTATTTGCAAAACGCTCCCGACCGCTGTTATCACTGCAAAACCGAACTTTATACGCGACTTGAATCTGTCTGCGAACCGCTCAATGTTGAAGTCGTTTTGAACGGCGCGAATCTCGACGATCAGGGTGACTATCGCCCCGGCATGATCGCCGCGAACGAACATCGAGTAAAAAGCCCACTCTTGGAACTTGGTATGCGAAAGGCCGACGTGCGGGCAATCGCGGCCCAGTGGAACCTTCCCGTTTGGGACAAGCCAGCCAGTCCGTGCCTGTCGAGTCGGGTGGCCTACGGCGAGGAGGTAACTCCGGAGCGGTTGCAAATGATCGACCAAGCCGAACAATTCTTGCGAGAATTCGGTCTCAAAACGGTTCGCGTGCGATTTCATCGAGGAGACTTGGCACGAATCGAGATTCCAGCCGATGCTCTGGCGAAGTTTTGCGAACCTTTGGTCCGTACGGCGGTTCTAACTAGCTTGAAATCGCTCGGCTTTAAGTTCGTGACGCTCGATTTAGAAGGCTTTCGATCTGGCAGTCTGAACGAAAGTCTCGCGATCAACAAACCGCCGACACTCGTGCAACTGAATTTGGTGAACAGGGTTCCGTAAAGCAGGGCTTGTTGGATTGACATAACGCGCGGTTTTGATGTGCCTTGTGGATTTGATTTTAGCGGAACGGGGGAAATCGTAAATTTATCAGCCCGCCCCATTAAAACGGCACAGCACACCCTATCGACGGCACAGTTGGGCGGTTTTCGTCGCAGTTTATGCCCCCTTGATGAATGGCCATTTTTCGCTACGATTAGTAGGCTCTGTGGCGGGCTGGCGCAAATTTGGCTATTTGTATTTCGCTCCCCTCACGATTTTCCGCCCTCTTAGCTCAATTGGCAGAGCAGCTGACTCTTAATCAGCGGGTTGTAGGTTCGAGTCCTACAGGGGGCATATCTGCATTTGTACAGTCTATGCAATTGCTCGCAAGTCCTTACAACGCCTCATCTTCCCACGATGAGGCGTTTTGCGTTGGCGACCCATTTCCACCCCTTTCGCCCGCGTGTATAACCCGTACTGCGGTTTGGCGGCACATCTTCGACCTTTGACGATCGAATGCGGTTTGAGCAATGAATGCCGTCGAAATCGAAGAAGCCGTTTCCACGCTCGCCGAAGCACCGTTTGACCCGGTCGCTTTCCCCTTTGCCTTTCTCGAAGCCTTCGGCAACAAAGAGACCACCCTCAAACGGCTCAAGAGTGGCAACACGAACCAATCGGATCTGCGGGAAGGGAGCTGGCCAGGCGTACTCCAGCGCAACAACATCCATCTCAAAGTCTGTCCCGAAGGCGAAGTCACAGCGACCCTCTCCGCCCTGCGACAAAGTCCTGCCACCGCCCGTCATAAGGCCAAGTATATCCTGGCCACCGACGGCCAAACCTTCGAGGCCGAAAATCTCCTCGATGGTGAGACCGTCGCCTGTGCCTATGCCGACTTTCACGACCACTTCGGTTACTTCCTGCCGCTGGCGGGCATCACCACCGTCAAGCAAATCCGCGAAAACGCCTTTGACATCAAGGCCACGGGTCGCCTCAACCGTCTCTATATTGAGCTGCTGAAGGAGAACCCCGACTGGGACACGGCCGCCCGCCGACAAGACCTCAACCACTTTTTCGCCCGGTTGATCTTTTGCTTCTTCGCCGAAGATACCAACATCTTCCACGGCTCGAATCTGTTCACCAACACGATCCAACAGATGAGCGCGAGTGATGCTTCGGATACGCACCAGATCATCGCCGAACTTTTCCGGGCGATGAATACCCGCAGCGAAGAGCGTGCGAAAGCGAATTTCCGCCCCTGGGCCGCGCCATTCCCCTACGTCAATGGCAACCTGTTCTCCGGCAGCATGGACGCACCCCGCTTCAGCCGGATCGCCCGCTCTTATCTCCTCCACGTCGGCAGCCTCGACTGGACGAAGATCAACCCCGACATCTTCGGATCGATGATTCAGGCCGTCGCCGATGACGAAGAACGCGGCGCGCTGGGCATGCACTACACCAGCGTGCCGAACATCCTTAAGGTTCTCAACCCGCTCTTCCTCGACGACCTCCGCGACAAGCTGGCCGAGGCGGGCGACAACGGTCGCAAGTTGTTGAACCTGCGGGAGCGGATTGCCCGCATCCGCGTTTTCGATCCCGCCTGCGGCTCTGGCAATTTTCTGGTCATTGCGTACAAGGAAATGCGGCAGATCGAGGCGGAAATCAATTGTCGTCGCAACGAGTCCGACCGCCCGTCTGACATTCCGCTGACGAACTACCGGGGTATCGAGATTCGGCACTTCTCCGCCGAGATTGCCCGGCTCGCCCTGATCATCGCCGAGTATCAGTGCGACGTGTTGTATCGTGGCGAGAAGCTCGCGCTCCTTGAGTTCCTGCCGCTCGAAGCGGCGAACTGGATCACCTGCGGCAACGCCCTGCGGCTCGACTGGCTGAGCGTCTGCCCACCAACCGCGACAGGCGTGAAGGTCCAAGGTGATGACTTGTTCAACACGCCGTTGGACCAAGCGGAGATCGACTTTGAGAATGAGGGCGGTGAGACGTACATCTGTGGGAATCCGCCATACAAAGGCAGCAAGTGGCAAACTGGAGAACAAAAGGATGATCTAAAGCAAGCTTGGTCTAGATTCCCCAAATTAGCCAAGACTACCGATTATGTCTCCGGGTGGATTGCACGCTATCTGGAGTATGCGGTTAGCGTTCCTGACGCCGTCAGTTCGTTTGTAGCAACGAATAGCCTTTGCCAAGGTCAGCAAGCCACAGAAATCTGGCCGGCAGTTTTTGGACTAGGTTTCGAACTTCGATTCGCTCATCTACCTTTCAAGTGGAGCAACCTGGCAAGCTACAACGCAGGGGTTACCGTAATAATCGTCGGTTTAGGAAAGCGACAAGCTAGTGCGAAGAGGTTATTCGAAGGCGATCTTGTTCGCGAATGCTCGGTCATTGGTCCATACCTGGTTCCGAACAGGTCTGAGGTAATAGAGAAGTTAAATGAGCCGGTTGGCCAGAAGTCAAAGATGCTCTTCGGAAATATGCCGCGCGATGGCGGACATTTCTTCTTGACCTCGGAGGAAGCGGCAGAATTGCGGACAGACATCATTGCAAGGATATTCGTCAGGCGATTTGTTGGGTCGGAAGAACTGATTCATGGTAAACAAAGATACTGTCTCTGGATTAATGATGAAGATATTGAGAACGCTAAGAGCAGTTCGTTTGTGGACAAGAGATTGGCACTAGTCGCCGAAAACAGAAGGAACTCCCAAGCTGAATCCACACGCGAGTTCGCCCTGCGTCCCCATAGATTCGTCCAGATTGCAGGGGTTTCTAAAGATGCGGCTATTGTGGTTCCCAGGGTCTCATCGGAACTCAGAGAGTTTCTGCCGGTCGATTATCTGACCAGCAAGTTCATTATTGGCGACCGCAACTTCGCCCTCTACGATGCTCCACTTTGGAATATGTCACTCATTGCTTCGCGCCTACATTTGGTCTGGATCGCCACTGTATGCGTGCGCCTACGCACTGATTATTCCTATTCCAACACTCTCGGTTGGAACACGTTCCCTGTTCCCACGCTGACCGAGCAGAACAAAGCCGACCTGACCCGTTGCGCCGAGGACATCCTGCTGGCCCGCGAGGCGCATTTTCCCGCCACGATTGCCGACCTGTACGATCCCGCCGCGATGCCTGCCAACCTGCGCGAAGCGCACGAGCGGAATGACGAGACTCTGGAGCGGATTTACATCGGCCGCCGATTTAAGAACGACACGGAGCGGCTGGAAAAACTCTTCGAGTTGTACACGCAAATGACCGCGCAGCAAGCTACCGCAACGAAGCCGACTTCGGCAACGAAAACAGTGCGGAAAAAGCCCGGCAAATGAGCGTCGAGCGTCAATTGGCGAGCGTCGAGCCGTAAGGCCGACGTGAACGTGACCGCGCCCAATCCACGTCGCGGCCAAATCAAAACACGTCTTACGGCTCGACGCTCGCCGTTGGACGCTCGTTGTAGAAAACGGTGCTGACGTTGGGTCTCGACGGTCGCATTGGGATCGGATAAATTACACGAGGGCCTTGGGGGGGATCAGCAATGGATCGGTACTGGCTGTTGACCAATACGTGTTACGGCACCTGGCTTCCGGGCAAGGAGAGCGGTTTTGTCGGGTACGTCTGGGAGCATCGCCACGGCGAACCGCGGGCTGACGTCCGCGTGGTTCACAACATTCCCGGAACCCCTTGCGACGAAGACATTCCCGGACTGAAAGAGGCAGCACAAAGGCTAATGAAGGGACCGCCGATCCATCTTGATGTTGCCCGTGCGGAAGCGGCGTTCTCGCAATTCCGAGAGACCGCGACGCATCGCGGTTGGGAGATCAAAGCGGTCGCCATTATGTACAACCACTTTCACATCGTCGTCGGCGTTCCGGGCGACCCTGCCCCGGGAAAAATCCTGGGTGATTTCAAAAGCTGGGCGACGCGAAAACTGACGCAGACATTTGGTGTCCCCGCATCGGGAACATGGTGGACTGAACGCGGCTCCAAACGCAAGCTCAAGGACGAAGCGGCGTGTTTGGCGGCGATCAATTACGTCCTGCATGAGCAACCTTCCCCCTTGCTGAGATGGTCTCCCGGCACTGGCGTTTGCTACGGCAAAGCGAGCGTCGAGAAGGCGAGCGTCGAGCCGTAAGGCCGACGTGGACGTGGACAAGATGCAGTAAAAACTTGTTGGGAAAATCACGTCGGCCTTACGGCTCGACGCTCGCGTAAAGAATTGAAAACGGACCGACGCCCGGCCTGGACTACGGAGACGGGGGCTACGATCCGGGCAAGTGCAACGTCGGGGTCAATCCGGCGACGGGACTCATTCAACTGGAAATCAAGGGACTGGCAGAACCAAAAAGTCCGGAGGCTGAACGCATCTGCCGCGAGGACTTGGTCGAACTGGTGACCGCCTTCGTGCAGGATAAGCAAACGATCGAGCGCGGGATGTTCGATAACGAACTTGTGCCCGAGGAACTGACGCAGGTCCGAATGGGTAAAATTGTGAAAGAGAAGTTCCCGAACCTGGACGACGAGGATCAGGAATCCGTCCGCCAACATGCGATTGCGGCCCTGACTCTGGTTCAGCAAGCCAAGCAGGCACTAAGCAGCGATGGTAATGCCGGGGCCGGTGGTGAGGATGCGAAAAACACTGCGCTCGTTGATGGGGTGCGGAAGTTTGCATTGTCGGTGAGGGAACTCGACATTGATCTCATCGACCAGATCAATCCCTTTGGCGAAGCTTATGCGATCTTGGCCAAGTCGATGAGCGAAGAGCGGCTGAAGCTGGTCGAATCGCGGGAACTGGCGAAGCGGTTTAAGGAAGAAGAGGACGATTTAACGACGGGTTTCATTTACGTCCTCACGAGCAAATTGGAACATCCGTTCATCGCCGAGAATCGGTCTCTCATTCACAAGATCGGCGTGACCGGCGGTGACGTGAAAAGCCGGATTGCCAACGCGAAGAAAGACCCGACCTTTCTTCTGGCCGACGTGGAAATCGTCGCGACCTACAAACTGGCGAACGTCAATCGGCAGGGACTTGAGGCACTCCTACACAAGTTTTTTGGGAGTGCCCGATTGGATCTGGAATTGAAGGACCGCTTCGGATCGCAAGTCGAACCCCGAGAGTGGTTCCTCGTTCCACTATCCGCGATTGACGAGGCGATTCAAAAACTCAAGGCCGGGACGATTGCTAGTTTTCGATACGACGTGGAAACGGCACGTCTCGTTGTAGCGTAAGACCGCCAGGATCGCAGAAAAGGTGTCAGAAACGAATGGCACTGTCGTTCGTTCCTGACGCCTTTTTCATGCGAATTAGAACGTTCGCAGGTATTCGATCAGGTCGCCGCGTTCCTGTGACGTGAGGGGCCGCCCGCCATCGAACTGAGCCGGGTCGTGTGGGCCAAGGAGTAGCTGTTCCAGAGTTCGAACTCGGCCGTCGTGCAATAGTAGAACCTTACGTTGCACGTTGACCAGTGAGGGTGTATCGAAGCCGTCGTACCGATCATTTTTGCTGTTGAGACCGACATCGTGAATTTCGCCGTCGGTCAAGAGTGCCCCTGCGTGACATTCGGCGCAGCGGATTTGAGTTGAGTTGAAGAGGGCGCGGCCCCGCTGTGCGGTGACGGAAAGTCGACCGTCCATCGACCGATATGGGTTCGTTGGCACACGGAGCGTTTTTAGGAACGCGATCATGTCGTCGAGTTCGCGATCCGTTGGTGATGTTCCTCTCATCGTGGTGGTGAACGATTGCGTAATCAAGTCGCGCAGGTCTGTTTGCACTCCATGCCACGTCCACGGCCCTGTCTCGGCGACGTTGAACAAAGGGGGCACCGTTTTATAGGTGCCAAAGCTGCCGTCATTGAAGGTGTCGATGGTCTCGGCGTTGGAGTCCCCGTTGTAATGACAAGTGTGGCAACTGTACCAGTTTTCGAGACTGCGCCGCGCGTTATAGAACAAGCTCTCTCCCCGCCGCGCCGGTGTCGGTGACTTGGGCCCGCCGATCTCGATTTCTCCGACCACCCGGCGATCACTTAAATCAACAATCTGTACCATGTTTTTGAGGTAATTGGTGACGAATGCTCGTTGGCCATCGCGGGAAAGTTGAACCGTTAGGGGCCGCCCGCCGAGAGGAATCCGTGCGAATCGCCGTGGGTCATTCACCAATTGTTCGTCCATGTGGTCGGTGCCGCTGATCGAAGTCCAAGGAATATCCTGGACGAGTAACAGTAGCAACTCTTGCGATCCTCCCATTACCACCACGGCTCTTTTTCCGTCCGAAGTTATCGCCAAGCCGTGACCATCTGCGACGGCGTTTCCGGGCGGATCGAGCGACATCCCCCGAGTTTGCTGATCGTTCTCAAAGGATACGCTTCCGAGTCGGCTGGCCATGACCCAACCTCGCTGGATACTTTGAACGGACGTTTCCCGTTGGCCGTAAATGGTCCACGGGAACCACACTTCGCGGCCGTTGGGGGCCAGCACCATTTGGCCGAAGTTCAGCCCCTTGAACGTGGTCTCGAACAACACATTACGCCGAACCGTGTCGATCATCCAGATTCCGCGACTTCCGCTGCAAGCCACAGCCAATCGTGTTTCGTCAGGCGAGAGGCAAAGCGTGCGGGGCCAACGCCCTACGGGGATCGTGCCCAGAACTGCCTTGGTTTGCAAGTTGACAACGGCGACGTTGTCTTCCGCCGCGAGAGCAACAAACGCGGTGTGGCCATCCGACGTGATCGCGATGTCACGTGGCTCACAGCCGATGGCCAGCCGGCCTACAATTGCTAATCGACCGTTGCTAACATTAAGCCAAACGAGTTCACCTGTCCGCGCGATTGTACAGATGATCGTTTTTCCATCGGGTAGAGGTCGGCCAGCGCACGGCGTATCGCCGATCTCAATTTCATCGACGACGTTGCCGCTGTTCATCGTGACCTGCACGAGCGAAGCCGTTCCGGCGGTTTGGTTCAAAGTTACGAACCAAGACTCGTCTGGCGCGAAGATAAGGTCGCCTGGAGAACGCTCGTTATCGGCGATGAGTGTCGTTTGTGACGCAATCGCTAGGTTGATTGGCGGATTGGTTGGCGTGCTGCGGAGCGCGAACGCAAGGCTTGTTATCAAGACGCTCATCGCCAATAGTAAGCGTATTGCGCGTTGCATGGGCATGATCGCTTGGACAAATCCGTATTTGGGACGTCGAACCATCTAACCAGTAATGTTTTAGGCGACTTCGTATCACACCTGGCTAAGCGACAGCCGCTGTGGCTATCGTTGCTTGATCTTGATAGTGACGGTTAACGAGATCGTTTTGAAGCCAAAGCAGCTTGTTAAACGCCCGCAAGGTTTGGACTTCTGCGGTCCGTTCAAGGCCAAGGCTTAGGATCGTGTTCATCAATGCGTCGGCCACAAAGCCGAGCAAGGCATTCATTTGCACGAGTGGGACATTGAGTTCTTTGGAGCCAGCCTTCGGCGTATGCATCTTGCCGACCATATCGAGATAGGACACCATCTTGCCGTCATACGGTTTGGTAACCAGTGCGGCCAAATAGCGGCCCAAGTGTTCTTTGCGATAGTGAATCATTGGATGATCGGGCGTCAACTCCTCGAAACTCTTAGGCACGGCCCCTTCATAGCCAGATTGCCGGGGAAGGAAGTGCCGCCAAGTGGAATCGTAACGGTGCAGCTTTTCGTAAACGGCATTCACCAACGTCGGGACGAGCGGAGCGATGGCCGGGGCCGCATCGTGAATTGCCACCACGTCCTCGTTATCAAACCCGATGAAATCGGCCAGATAATGGAAGCGGTAATGGAGATCGGATTCGAGACGCGGTTCGTTGATGCGATTCATGTTGGCTCCTGGGACAGGTTGACGGTCAGCATGGTTTTGTTGATAATCGGACAACAACATCCAATTTCAAGTCAAGATAGGCCAGACGAATATGGATGTCAAGGTCCACTTTTAATTCTTGCGGAAAATCTTATGTTTTCTCAAACCGTCGAATACGCCCTGCGGGCAGTCGCCCATTTGGCCGATCAATCCCCGTCACCTCGCACGACCGACCAGATTGCGGCGGCGACCCTCGTCACCAAACCGTATTTGTCGAAGGTGATTCAAGCCTTGTGCCGGGCAGGAATCGTGCGGTCGAAGCGCGGCGTTGGCGGTGGCATCGCCTTGGTAAAATCTCCATCGGAGTTGACCATCCTCGATGTTGTCAATGCTGTGGAACCAATCGCGCGCATTCGACAATGCCCGCTCGGCCTGAAAACCCACGGCGTACACCTGTGCCCATTGCATTCGCGAATGGACAGCGCGTTGGCAATGGTTGAAGCGGCCTTTCAACAAACGACACTGGCCGAGGTCTTGTCAGAACCGACAAGCCGTCCACCGCTGTGTGAATTGCCAACAAGCAAGTCGAAACCGATCGCGAGCAAACGCCGATGAGCAATGCCTCCTCGAACAACACCTGCTTCTAGCCCGGATTTCTCACAGCCCGGATGATTTTTCTGGGGTGGGTGTTTTGGGTGCTGGCTGCGGTGACTGTTGAAGAGAGTGAATCGTCGGGGGTAGTGAGGATTTGGGAAGGCGGCGAGATTGGCGGAGGATGCTGATCGGCAGAAACAAGGGAAGTTGCCATGTCCGGTCGAGATATTCGCGTTGAGAATCCGCAGGAAGCGTCGAAGTCGCCGAGCAGGTGGCCGTTGCGCGCGGTAGTGAGTTGATTCGTCGCACACTCGAAACCGTCCTTCAGACGGCAGCACACGATAGTGAAAAAGTTCTCCAGCGCGAAGCTGCTCGTGCGGCGGCAGCCACGAACACCGTGGCGGGCAAGCGCGATTCCTGCTCATCTCCGCCGGGTCACTGAAACTCGATCGCGTCTACTTTGTCTGTCGTCGGTGTCGCGTCGGCACACCTGGCGCGGACCTGAGGCTGGGCATTCACCGTTCACGAACACGTCAAGCCGAGCGGCTGATCTGTTTGGCAGGCGGAATTTGGTCCGATGCCGCCGCCAGCCAATACTTGGACGGAACCTGTGTGAATACGACGGCGGGTTGGCAGGAAATGCGGGTGGGCGTGTTCGCCAAACGGGTGCCCGTTGGTTGATTGCCAACGCCAATCGCATGGCCACTTTAGGCTCGCTCGTCTACGCCGACCAAGGGGACACCCATTGGAAAAAAACCACCTGACCCCCATAATCCGTGTTCGCACCCGTGGGCCTCGTTGCCGATTGCCCGTGTGCCATATCGTGGTAAAATGGACGACTTCACTCCGCTTGGTTACTCCATTCACATTTCGCCAGAAAAACTGCCTCCCAAGGCACGGCGTTCAAAGAGACGATGTTCAAAGAACCTGTGTCGGAAATTGCCCGAGATCGTCGCCACGTTCTGCATTCGCTCCACAATGCGGAATTGCAAAACCATGCGCACGTCTGGACCAGCGGCCGGGGGGCGGTCTTGGTCGATTCAACCGGCCAAGAGTTTCTCGATGGACTTGCCGGTTTGTGGAATGTCCTAATCGGGCATGGTCGCAGCGAACTCGCCGATGCCGCCGCGAAGCAAATGAACACGCTGGCTTATGCGTCTTCGTACGCGGGCAGCACGACGCGGCCCGCGATTGAATTGGCCGAGCGATTGGCCCAGCTTTGTTATCCAACCATCAATCGTTTTTTCTTCACGTCTGGTGGCGCAGAGTCTAACGAGTCGGCGTTCAAAACGGCCCGCTACTTTTGGAAGCTGAATAACCAGCCCGACAAGACGAAGATCATTGGCCGCGTATGGGGTTATCATGGAACGACATTGGGGGCGATGTCGGCGACCGGTATTTCTTCGTACTGGCCAATGTTCGCACCTTGCATCCCCGGCTTTCTGCATATCGAGGGTCCGTACCCTTATCGGTTTGTCGGAACGAAAAATGGTCCGCACGATTCGCGAACGCCCGGCCAACAGGCGGCCGACCTACTTGAGGAGGCAATTTTGCGGGAGGGTGCCGACACGGTCGCCGCGTTTCTCGGCGAGCCGGTGCAAGGTGCGGGTGGAGTGATCGTTCCACCGGACGATTATTGGCCAAGGATTCGCGAAATCTGTAATCGTCATCAAGTCTTGTTGGTTTCCGACGATGTCATCACCGGGTTCGGTCGAACAGGAACGATGTTCGGCTTGATGCAATACGGCATCGAGCCAGACATCGTGACGCTCGCCAAAGGGATCACGAGTGGCTACTTTCCGCTGGGAGCGATGGGTGTGACGGAGCAGATTGCGGGCGCGATCGATTCGGCAGTCGGGGCGAAAACCTGGATGCACGCCTTCACCTATTCAGGTCATCCGGTCGGTTGCGCCGTGGCACTGGCGAACTTGGATTTACTCGAACGAGACGGGTTGTACGAAAAAGCACGAGCGGTCGGGGCGCAACTGCAAACGCAACTTCGCACGCTGGCCTCGCACAAAAACGTGGGTGACGTTCGCGGATTGGGCACGATTGGCGGCGTTGAATTGGTCGCCGATAAAATCACGAAGGCCGAATTTCCCACCACTGAGCGAGTCGGTCACAGGGTCCACCTCGCGGCGCAACGTCGCGGATTTTTCACCCGCCTGCGCGGCGACGTTTTCAACTTTGCCCCTTGCTATGTGACGACCGACGCCCAAATCGACCGTATGGTCAACATCCTGGGCGAGGCGATTGAAGAAGTTTTGGGGCGATAATCCTCGATGATAACCCCTCCCGGTCGAACCAAACAACCATCCGGTCGGCTTATTCCGATTATATCGAACGAATGACCGACGGGTGGACATTTTCGTTGCGAAGCGGTCCGCGTGTGCATTAGAATAAATGAAAGGAAAGGGCACTCCGTTCTTTCCGGATGATTTCCGCACGGATGTTCGGTGGATTACTTAGGAGACATCTCCGTGCGACATTTTGCCTTCGCCTGGATCGTATTCGTTGGAATGGTCTCGCCCGCCTTTGCCCAATTTGGCGAAGAAGCACCGACCAAAGGTGCCCGGCTCGATAAGCCCCTCACGCAAAAAATCAAAATTGGAATGATCATCACGGCCAGCGGTGGGCCGATTGCGGCGATGACGGGCACGGCACCGGTCCCGTTCGAGTGGCCCGAACAAAAAGTCACAGTAGCCAAGGAAGACCTCTCGCCGGGTGTGCAAAAGATCGAATACAAGACGCTCAACGCGGGCGTTAAGCAGATGATCATCAAGGTGCCGAGTCTTCCCGCCGGTCAGGAAGCTCATGCCTTGATCACGTTTGAAGTCACACGCAACGCACTCCTGCCCCCCGCCGACACAACGATCTTTTCAATTCCGAAAAAGGTCGATAAGGACATGGGAATTTTTCTGGGTCCAAGTCCCTTCATCGAAAGTCGCAATCAAAAGATCATTGATTTGGCCAAGGCGACCATCGCGAACAAAGAATCGGACTGGGACAAGGTTGAGGCGATCTACGATGTCGTTCGCGAAAAAGTGCAATACAAAGAGGGACCGCTCAAAGGAGCCTTAAAAGGTCTCAACGACGGAACCGGAGATTGCGAAGAGCTTACGTCTTTGTTCGTCGCCATGTGTCGGGCAGTGAATGTACCCGCCCGCAGTGTGTGGGTAGATGGTCATTGCTACTCCGAGTTTTATCTGACCGATGGCGAAGGCAAAGGCTATTGGATTCCCTGTCAATCGGCGGGTGCTCGGGCCTTTGGTGGGATCCCCGATCATCGGCCCATTTTGCAAAAGGGAGACAACTTCACCGACCCCATGCGGCCGAACGAAAAACTGCGCTACGTTTCTGAATTTGTAAAAGGGGCCGCCCACAAAGGAGGTGGCCAGCCCAAGGTGAAGTTTGTGCGAGAAATCGTGAGCGAATAACGAGCGAGGCAAAAAATCAAGGTTGATTGTCAGATCGTTGCTTAGGTTTGCTCACTGCGTTCGCGACAGAGTTCGGCAAAGGCTGCGAAGACCCGACGAGCGAATTGATTCAATCGCGGAGCTTCGGCTGGCGTTCGCCTGCGAATTTGGGCCGGATCGATGTAGTCTAAACTCGCGATCTCTCCGCACCCGCCACTTTCACACAGCCAATCTTCGACCATCTCGGCCGTAACCTCCAAGTGGAATTGAAGACCATACGCGGAGCGATTAAAACGAAATGCCTGCTGTTGGCAAAGTCGGCTCGCGGCCAAGTGTGTCGCACCGGGAGGCAGGTCGAACGTGTCTCCGTGCCATTGAAAGACGTTCAGTTCCGATGGCAAGTCGCCGAAGAGCCGATCATCCACTGCCGTTGGCAAGAGCGAAAGGGGATACCAACCGATCTCCTTGATCCCGTTCGGATAAACTTTCGCTCCCAGCGACTTCGCCAAAAGTTGCGATCCCAGGCACACACCCAGCACGGGCATCTCATGCCGAATTGCGGCCTGAATCCAATCGACTTCCGTAGCGAGAAATGGATAGTCTTCGGTGTCGTCAACATTCATCGGACCACCCATCACGATTAACCCAGCGAACTCTTGCGGATCAAAACGAAAGGGAACGGACTCGAACAGATTGAGCGTTTGAATGAAAATGCCTGCGTCGCGGAACGCATCGGCAATGGTTCCCAGGTCTTCATGCGGCACATGTCGCAGGGCCAGAACGGGTTTCATGGGTGTGAATTCAGAAGGAACAATGTGAGAATATGGTGTAAATTGACAAGGAACGGGACATTTTAGCCATTTTTGGCTCGACGGGGCGAACAAAAGCGTTGCAAAATTGCTCAATTTGCAATTGCCGGACGAAGGTCGATGGCGTAGAATTAAGGGTTGACGTTTTGTTTGGGCGAGTATCGTTTGTTTTGGCCCAAAAAATCCCCTCCCTGTTTCCAGCCGTTCCACCTTCAGCGGTACCATGACGAAACGACGTCCATCATCGCTCTGTCGAACGGCCGCTCATAACGCGCATCCGCCCGACTGGCGGTCGTAATTGTCGCGCTGACCTATCGAACCTTCGCGCCGGACCAACGTCTGGGTCGCTGGGATGTCGATACCTATTAAGATACGCGATGGCCTTCCGCCCAGCGGCAAGGTTTTCATTTTCTGCGATTACGCATTTTTAATTTCTGCGATTACGCAGTGTTCAATTTCTGCGGTTTAAGTTTCCGCTGTTTCGGCTTGAAAAGTCGATACCACCCTACAATTTTGGTGAAGGAATGTTTCATGCGTCGGACTGATATTCGTAATTTGGCCATTATCGCTCACGTTGACCACGGCAAAACGACGTTGGTCGATTGTTTATTGCGACAGAGCAATGAGTATCGCGCGAGCCAACTCATCGGCGAGTGCATCCTCGACTCGAATCCACTCGAGCGCGAACGGGGAATCACGATCCTCGCCAAGAACATCGCCCTGCACTATAAAGGCGTTAAAATCAATTTAATCGACACACCAGGCCACGCCGACTTTGGGGGAGAAGTCGAACGGGTGTTGCGCATGGCGGACGGTGCCCTCGTCCTGGTCGATGCGGCTGAAGGGCCGTTGCCGCAAACGCGATTTGTCTTGGCGAAGGCCCTCGAATTTGGGCTGCAACCGATTATCGTGATCAACAAAATTGATCGTGGTGACGCTCGGCCACAAGAAGTTCTGAATGAGGCGTTCGAGTTGTTCATGGAGTTGGGTGCCGACGATGTGCTGCATGATTTTCCGTATATCTTTGCGTCGGGCCGTGGCGGCTTTGCCACGCATGATCCGGCCATTCGGGGTGACTCGATCCATCCGCTGCTGGATATGGTTTTGGACAAAGTGCCCGGCCCAGAGATCGTCCCCGACGCGCCGTTGCAAATGCTGGTGACGACGCTCGACTGGTCGGACTTCGTGGGACGTATTGCGATTGGCCGAATTTACTCAGGCGAAGTTCGCAAGGGGCAACAAATCGCCCTGATGCAGGCTGACGGTGTCGTTAAGCAAGCCAAGGCCCAGGCCGTGTTCGTCTTTGACAAGCTGGGACGAGGCGAAGTCGAAGTCGCGGAAGCAGGCGACATCGCCGCCATCGTCGGCTTGGACGACGTCGAAATCGGCGACACGATCAGCGATTTTCAAGTTCAACGGGCCATGCCCCGCGTGACCGTCGATGAACCGACCTTGCAAATGGTTTTCGGCATCAATACGTCGCCTCTGTGCGGCAAGTCGGGCAAATTCCTCACGACCCGACATCTTCGGGAGCGACTCAACAAAGAATTGGAAAAGAACGTCGCGTTACGAGTTGAAGCCGCTGGTGGTGAACAGTTCCTTGTGTCGGGTCGCGGCTTGCTCCACTTGGGCGTGTTGATCGAGACGATGCGTCGCGAAGGCTTTGAACTTTCCGTTGGCAAGCCCCGCGTCATCACCCACGTGATTGACGGAGAAGTTCACGAACCGTTTGAATCGCTCGTCGTCGAAGTGCCTGAAAACAAAATGGGGCCGATCATGGAATTGGTCGGTGCCCGTCGTGGTCAAATGACCGCGATGCATCATCGAGGAGAATACGTTCACTTGACGTTTACGATTCCCGCACGTGGTTTGATCGGCTTGCGAACGCGGTTGCTCAACGCGACGCAAGGGACGGCCATCATGCACCATCGGTTTGAAGCCTTCAAACCGATTGAAGGAGAAATCCCCAGTCGCGCCAACGGCGTACTCGTTTCGATGTGCGGCGGAAAAGCAGTCGCGTTCGGGCTCGACGGACTGCAAGCCCGGTCCGATTTGTTCGTTAAGCCGGGCGACGAAGTCTACGAAGGGATGATCGTGGGCGAGAACGCCCGGGCGGAAGACATGAACGTCAACCCGACCAAGGAAAAGAAACTGACCAACATGCGAGCGTCCGGCAGCGACCGGAACATTATCCTCAAGCCGCCACGTGAGTTGACCCTCGAAGCGGCCCTCGAATACATCGAGGAGGACGAGTTGGTCGAAGTTACGCCCGCTGAAATTCGTTTGCGGAAAATTTTATTGAGCGAAAACGACCGCAAGAAAGAATCCCGCAAAAAAGCGGCCGTGTTGGCGCAATGGTCAATCATTTGATTGTGCCAAGCAGTAGCAAAATGAATTCTACCTGTAGGACGGTCTCCCCAGACCGTCCGGGTCGGCTAGTCCATAAAATAGGGATGCGACTATCGTGTGCCACTGGCCCTGCCCAATCACATTAACACATCTCTGCTAGCATCGTATTGTACTGTTCAAAACATCGGGAAAATCGACTTTCGCGTTTTGAGTGTTCAGTTTTCGCAC
>JAYUFG010000506.1:0-9261 GCA_043738845.1 Planctomycetaceae bacterium | reverse complement strand
AAAGTTGTTGCCAAAGCGACCGACGAAGCCGTATTTCTTTCGGGCGACCTCTCCGCTGGTTTAACAGACGGGCCAGCAGCAACAGATGGTAGCGGTGCAGGCAAAGAGGCAGGTGTCGTCCCTGTCGGGGAACTGCTCACGCCGTTGATTTTATCCAGCAGCGTTTTTTTAAGAGGAACCCGATTCGGTAATGGTTGTTTGCCCTTCATCACCTCGGACCCCAATTCCGTCAGTCGCAGAACAGGACGAAAGCGTTCGATTTCAAACTGTTCGACGAAGCTCATTCCAATCAGCCCGTCGAGCAATTCGACCGTCTCATCCTGTTTTAGGTTGGCGAGGATTCCAAACGTACTCAGCCGATTGAGCCGCCACTTGGCCATTTCCGACGCCTTGGAACCGGTCAGCATTTTGGCGATGATGGCTTTTCCCAACCCGCTCCCAGGACTAAAGTGGTCCTGACAGCGAGCAACGCCAGCCAATGCTTTGCGAACGGTTTCAAGCAGAGCGGGCGAAATATATTGTGTGGCGGTCGTGACGGTCGTGTTTCGGGCGGTACCCGACCGGGCGCAGTTGTCGCAATTGCCACAGGGCTTGGCGTCGGGGTCGCCAAAGTAGTTGAGGATATCCAATTGACGACAAACGCGACTCTTGGCAAAGTTGACCACTCGTTCGAGCCGGTCGTATTCCGCCCCTTTGCGTTCTTCCAAAGTTTCAAAATCGATCTCGAGCGCATCGAACTTTTGGTCACGGCGAAGTATGTGAATCGCCCGACCGCGAAATGGCGGAACAAAATCAAAACAATCGAGTTCGGAAAGTTCCTTCAACGCTCGCGTAATCGAGGTCGATTCGAGTTCCGTCTCTTGGGCCAGCTCACGCATCTGAAAATAAACGTGTTCGTGCCGCCGGGAACCAACGATCTTTTCGACCGCGCGGAGAACGCGACGTTTGTTTCTGGCCTGTGGCGGCAGGAGATCGACCAGTGTTGGCAAATCGCTGCTGATCCTGGCAACCGCCATGTTTTGACACGGCTCCAATCGCTCCAACACCCCCGCCTTTTCCAGCAAAATCTCGCACGCCCGAATTCCGTCGGCCCCGATCGGAAGTCCGAGTGCCTCTTTCACTTCGTCCTGCGTCAATTCAATCGGGTCGTTGTCTAGTGTGAGAAGATATTCATAAACTTTCTGCACAACATTACGGTCAGGGTTGGCATTCTCGATAAAAAATTCGTGAATGTAACGGTCACCGTTGGAATACAAGAACAAACACTTCGACGGAAGTCCGTCACGCCCAGCACGGCCCGCCTCTTGATAATATCCCTCCAGACTGCCCGGCAGGTTGTAATGAACCACAAAGCGAACATCGGCTTTGTCGATGCCCATCCCAAAGGCGGTCGTGGCTACGACGATCTGCGCCTTGCCCGACATAAAGGAATCCTGGGCCTTCGTGCGGTCGTCGTTCATCATGCCCGCGTGATAGGCGAGCGTCGGTCGTCGTGTCCGCTCTTGAATAAGTTCGGCGACTTCTTCGCACCGTTTACGGCTCGAGGCATACACGATCCCAGTGCCGGGTGTTTCGTTAATAAATCGCAAGAGAGCTTCGTCCTTGTCGCGATTTCCGCCGGGCAGTTGCACTTCGTAAAACAAGTTCGGCCGCGCAAAACCGGTGACAATGGCGGTCGGCGACTCTAAACCGAGTAGCTTGATTATGTCGTCGCGAACAGCCTTGGTCGCGGTCGCGGTCAGGGCAATCGTCGGCGGCTGTCCTAGCTTCGTGCGGAATTGACCCAACTTCGCATAGTCGGGCCGAAAATCATGACCCCATTCACTAATGCAATGGGCTTCGTCAATCGCGAGCAACTTAAGTTTGCACTGACGCACAGCGTCGATAAAGCGAGGGCTGCGAAACCGCTCAGGTACGATATAGACGAGTTCATATTCACCCGCCGCCATTGCATCCAACCGCTGCTGTTGCTCGCTCTGCGGCAGCGTGCTGTTGATGAAGGTCGCCCGGATCCCAACCTCTGTCAGACTATCGACTTGATCTTTCATCAAGGCGATGAGGGGCGAAACGACGAGCGTGAGTCCTTCGCTCGCAACGGCCGGAAGTTGATAACACAAACTCTTGCCGCCGCCGGTCGGCATGACGCACAACACGTCCTGTCCCGCCAATACAGCGTCAATCACGTCCCTTTGTCCCGGTCGAAACGCCGAAAGCCGAAATCGGGAAAGAAAGGCTTCCGGTTCGATGATGTCGGCAGTGGACATGAGAAAGCCCAACTCGGTCTCGCGCCAGCAGGAGCGAAAGGAAACGGAATGGTGCGCGATGACGTCGGGAAAAGTTACGGTTTGGCGGGACCGTCTTCGGGTTCCTGTTGCAACTCGCGCCAAGGTTTCTTGTCTTCGTAGCTGGCCGCCTCTTTCGCGAGTTCGTCCTTTTGCTCGGGCGTTCCCGCGTCAACGGCTGATTTAGCCCACTTTTTGGCTTCGTCCCATTCGCCGACTTCCGCGTAAGCAGCCGCCAAGGTACTCAAGATGTGGGCCTGTTTGTTGCTGGTGGCGGTACAGGCTTGTTTCGCAAGGTCAACAGCCCGCTTGCCGTCTCGCAATTTGTCATTGGGTGAGGTGCAAAGAACCCAGGCCAGATTATTGAGTACGCCCGGGTCTTCGGCATTGATTTTCATCGCCTCTTCGTAATCGGCAATCGCCACGTCTTGCTTTCCAATTCCCAAATTTGCATCGGCTCGCCCTCGATACCCGGTGAAATTCTTCGGATCGGCGGTCAACACGTCGTTGTACGTTTCAATCGCGCGGCGATGTTGCTTGGAGATCGTATACAAGGTGCCAAGTTGCACCATGAGCTCCACATTTTGCGGTGCGATCTTACGTAATTCCTGTAGGTCTTCAATCGCCTGCGTATACTCGCCCGAACCGGCCGCGAGAATCGCCCGCAAGCCAAATGCGGGGCCTAAACCCGATTGCAATTGCACCGCTTCTTCAATGTCGGAAAGTGCCTCTTTGGTGTCGCCCAATTGTTGATGCACGCGGGCACGTAGATAAAGAATCGCCGGATTGTTCTCATTCTTCTCGGCGGCTGTATTCAAATCGGCCAAGGCACTTTTGGGATCTCCTTTGAGAAACTTCGCCCGGCCGCGATGCAGCATCGCGATGTACGCTTCAGGTTCCAATTCCAACACTTTGTCGAACGCCTTGATGGCGTCGTCGTATTTTTTCAGGACCGTGAGAGTGAGACCGCGAGCTTCGTGAATGTCAATTTGCTTGGGGTCGGCTTTGGCGGCTTCGTCCAGGTCTTTGAGAGCAAGGTCAGCCTTGTTTTGCGTCAAGTGATAAACACCCCGCATCCGTAAAGCCTCTACGTCGCCGGGCAGAATTTTGATGGCCTCGTCCAAGTCTTCCAACTGCTTCTTTTTGTCTTCGGTCAAACCAGCTCGCAAGACCAGTGATTTCGATTTCAGCCGGTCGTCGTTGCCAGCCAGCTTAATCGCTTCGTTGGCCGCGTCGAGTGCCCGCTTGACATTTCCACCCGGTAAGGATTGCAGCCGCGAGATCATATATTGAGCCTCGGACGAACTGTTGTCGTTTTTAATGGCTCGTTCGAGATCGACGAGCGCCGCTTGGCGAATTTGATTCCAGCGCACGTCGAGCGGCTTCTTGTCGAAGATCACGTGCGAGTAGGCACTTGCCCGTTGAACCAACGAACTAGCGAGCAGTTTCTTGGCAAAGTCGCCGTTAGAAGCGTCCAGCCCACGGCTGATTGCGCTCTGCGTAAGATTGATGACCGCTCCCAGGTCTTCAAACGTCTCGGCGGTCAATTTAAGTTCGGTGGCCTTGTCGAGGTCGGCTTGGCCCTCGCTTTCGGCGGCGAAAGCCCGATTTGAATTCGCCGTTCCCGCGAAAAGGCCCAAGGCCACCAACGAATAAACGAAAATGCGACGCAACATGAAATCCGCTCCGTAGATATAATGACAAACGTCCAGGTTGGTGAATTGCGAGCTTCCTGGCAATTCCAGTTCAGTCGTATTATGGCAAATGCGGGCTGGAAATGCTATGCGTTTCTCGAATTAGGATTCGGCCCAAATTAAATTCCCATTTCGAGATAAACGGTTAGCCGCGACCGGGTACCCGCTTGCGGGTGGCGGAGCGAGCTTGAGCCGTAAGAGCCGGGAGTCGCAACAAACGGCAAATCGGGAAGTTATTTTGGGACTACTCCTTATAGGACGGGGCTGTTTTTGGGGAAAACGGCCCCTTGCCAAAAAACCCCGAAACAGAACTCTTTTTTTTCGGCCCGGCGGGAAGTAGAACAAGGGGATGAACTGACCGCAACCTCGAACTTGTTTTTTTGAAAGGAACCCGCCGATGTTCAAAACTCGAATTGCCTGGGTCGCCGTTCTGTTACTTGTAATTTCCTTTTGTTTGCCAGCGAGTTCGCTGTCCGCAGCCGACGCACCGGCTCCCGCCAACAATGGGTCCGTGACTAAGTTGCCGGTCGATCTGTCATTCGTGCCCGCCGATTCCTTTGGGATTATCGTCCTGCAACCGAGCCGCTTGATGAACGCCCCGGAACTGAAAATGTTTCCGCTGGAAATCTTAACGGCCATGATGCAAAAAGAGGCGGGCCTCGATCCGGCAAACATCGATCAGGTCGTCGTCGTCATGGACAATCTGCTTCAACCCCGCCCACCCGAACCGGGAATCATCTTCCATCTCAATCAGCCGGTTCAACCCGACAAAGTTTTTCCGCCCTTGATGATCGGCGCGACCGAAGCCATGTCGGGCGGGAAAAAATACTTCAAGCCAAAGAACGCTTGGCAACAGGCCGTCTACTTGCCCGACAACAAAACGGTCGTTGTGGCCAAAGAAGAAACGCTTATTAAAATGATGGCCGCGACTCTTTCGGCGACCAGTCCTTTACATCAACGGGCGAAGAGCCTCGACACATCGGCCCAAATTGCGGCGGTCTTTTCGCTCGACGCGGTGCGGGAACCGCTCAATCAAATGCTCGCTCAAGCTCCGCCACTTCCCCCACCGCTGGCCGACATGCCCAAGCTGTTGCAACTTTCGTCAGCCTATGAAATGCGAGTCTCACTGAACGGAACCATGAAAGTCGAATTGTTATTCCACGCCAAGGATGCCGCATCGGCCCCCGAAGTGGAAAAAGTTGCCAAACAAGCGATTGACTTTGGTCGCCAAATGTTACAGGGACAAATGGAACAACAATTCGCCAAGGCCAAAGACCCCATCGAGCAGGCAGCGGGCAAGTACGCTCAACGAATCGTGACGCAGATGTTTGAGACGATCAAAATTAACCGCAACGGCACCGACGTGACGATTTCGTCCGAACAGAATTTCGGCTTGGCATCTCTTGGCACGAGCGCGGGGTTGCTCCTGCCAGCGATTGCCAAAGTGCGAGAGGCTGCGCAGCGGACTGCGTCGATGAACAATGTACGACAGTTATTAATGGCGATGATAATTTATGAAAACGTATATCGCCGTCTTCCATCCCGCGCCATTTTTTCCAAAGAAGGAAAGCCACTGTTGAGTTGGCGAGTGCAGATACTTCCCTACATCGAAGAAGAGGCACTCTACAAACAATTTCATCTCGATGAACCGTGGGACAGCGACCACAATAAGTCGTTGATTTCCCAGATGCCAACGATCTTCAATTCTCCGGCTGAAACCGCTGCCGACGGAAAAACCCGCTATGTCGTGCCCGTCGGCAAAGGAACAATTTTTGAAGGCGAGAAGGGTCTAACGCTTGCTCAAATCACCGATGGCCTCAGCAAAACGATCCTTCTGGTTGAAGTCGGGCCGGAAAAAGCAGTCACCTGGACCAAGCCCGACGATATGGAGTACAACCCGGAAAAACCGTTGGCCGGTTTTGGTCCTATTTCCCCGACCGGTTTCAACATCGGTTTCGCCGACGGCGTCATCCGCAGGATCATGCCGACCGTTGACCTCGAAGTCTTGAAGGCGATGTTCACTTATGCAGGCGGTGAAGTGGTCGAAATTCCCGATTGAGCGAGACAGGCGTACTTCCTGCGGGTACACGCGGCGGCGTAAGATTCAGGTGTCACGAGACGACGAACCTGCCAATTCAGAAACTTTTTACCTGTTCTACGTGACTTTATTTCGCCCAAAGGGATTTGGGAAAATGTTCGCAAATGTTTTCACGGCTTCGCAATCGGAAATCGAACCCTTGAAATGAACTGAACCTTTGTGCCTTGGCGTGAGATTATTTACGATTTTGTTGAGGTCATTGGCGGCGATGTGAGATGGCGTCGAAATATCCGCTCAACAAATCACTCCCAAAATAGTTTGGCACGGAGTTCGCAAGATGGTATCTTACGGAGAACGCAACGCACGACTCATTGTCATTGACGCGACTTTTTTATTGACGCAAAACAGGATTCTCAACCGATGCGAACATTGCTCCGAATTGCCTTCGCGATGGTGTTGTTCTCGTACGGTTTCAACTCCGTGACTATCTCGTCCGCCGCTGCGGCCGATAAACCGCAGAAAAATGTCGTCCTCATCGTCGCCGACGACATGGGTTTGAATCTCGGTTGTTATGGCGACCCACAATCGGTGACGCCGAACCTCGACCGGCTGGCGAAAAACGGAACTCGCTTCACACACGCCTTTTGCACGACAAGCAGTTGCAGCCCGAGCCGCTCGGTCATCTTGACTGGTTTGTACAATCACGCCAATGGTCAGTACGGTTTACAGCACGACACGCACCATCAACAAACGCACGCCTGGGTCAAATCGCTCCCGATGTTGCTGAGTGCAGCCGGTTATCGCACCTGCTCCATCGGTAAGTTTCACGTGGGACCAGCGGAAGTTTATCCCTTCGACAAATTTGCCAACGACGGAATTCAAGGTGCCCGCAATGAGGTCCGCATGGCCGACAATGCGAAAGCCTGGATTGCCGAGAAGGACGAGCGACCGTTCTTTCTCTATTTCTGTTCGAGCGATCCGCATCGCGCGGCGAAGGGTTTCGCCAATGATGTCAAACACCCGGGCATGACGCCGGTCAAGTTCGATCCGGCGAAAATCAAAGTGCCCGGTTTCCTGCCTAACTCGACGGAAGCCCGCGAGGAGTGGGCGGAATTTCTCGAAGCCAGCAATCGCGTCGATCAAGGGGTCGGTCGTCTCGTGGAAGTCCTTCACGAGACGGGCCACGACAACGACACGCTCGTGCTGTTTATCAGTGACAATGGCCCACCGTTTCCTGGATCGAAGACCGGCCTGTACGAGCCGGGAGCGAACTTGCCGCTGATTGTGAAAATGCCGGGTCAGAAAAAGACCGAGGTCGTCACCAACGCGATGGTCACTTGGGCCGATCTCACGCCGACGATTTTGGACTACACGGGCGTCAAAGGTCCAACCGGTTACGCCCTTCAGGGTAAATCGTTTTTGACCACACTCGAAGACCCGACGCCCAAGGGCTTTGACGAAATCTACATGTCACATCAGTTTCACGAGATTACAATGTACTATCCGATGCGTTCAATTCGCACGCGAAAGTACAAATACGTCTTGAATCTCGCGAGTGAGCTTTCGTATCCGTTCGCGTCGGACCTGTGGGAATCGACTACTTGGCAGGGCGTTCTTAAGCGTAACGACAGCCAATATGGCTTTCGCACGGTCGATGCGCTGCTCCATCGTTCGCGTCACGAACTGTATGATCTCGAAGCCGATCCGAATGAAATTAACAACCTGGCCGCCAAGCCGGAACACGGCGAATTATTGCTTGAACTGCAAACCAAACTCCGCAAATGGCAAGAGCAGACGAAAGATCCGTGGGTGATAAAGTATAAGCATGAGTAAAGGAAATCCGAAAACATTCAACAATCAGCAACCAACAAAGAGGTTTTTGCCATGTTACGTTTAATGGCCGTCGTCGGTGTCGTACTATCGCTTTCCCTTTCCGCTTTCGCCGATGAGCCAGCGGTCAAGTTGCCCGTGCTGGCTGAGACGGGACCGACGAAAATCAAGTTCAAGAAAATTCAGATTGACGACAAGTTTCGAAGCGAAGGGGTTGCGATCGGCGACTTTAACCACGATGGGAAAATGGATATTTCCTGTGGGACCGTCTATTACGCCGGACCCGAATGGAAAATGATTCCGTTCGACGAGAAGGCGATGGAATACGACCCGCACGGATATAGCCACTCGTTTTGCAATTACGCCGAAGACCTCAACGGCGACGGCTGGGACGATATTATCGTTGTCGATTTTCCGGGCACGCCGACGTGGTGGTTTGAAAACCCGGGAGCCAAGGGGGGAACGTGGAAAAAGCACGTCCTGACCGATGTGACCAACAATGAAAGCCCGACGATGTTGCCGCTCTTCGGTGATAAAAAGCGTTCTTTAATCTGCGGCGTCGCGCCCGACACGAAAAATTCCGACGGGCCAGATCGTCAGATGGCGTTCATTCAGCGTGACGCCGACCCGCTCAAGAAATGGAACATCCATCCGATTTCCGTGAAAGCCGCCCCGATGACGACGAAGTATTCGCACGGTCTGGGCGTCGGCGATGTCAACGGCGACGGTCGCCCCGACATCCTTTGCAAAGATGGTTGGTGGGAAGCTCCCGCCGATCCAAACCAAGCCGAGTGGACCTTTCACAAAGCCAATTTTGGCAAAGATTGTTCGCAAATGTACGTCTACGACGTCAATGGTGACGGTCGGCCCGACGTGATTTCTGCCAGCGGTCATCAAGTTGGGATCTGGTGGCATGAGCAACTGGCCGATGGAACTTGGAAGACGCACGAGATCGACAACAGCTTTTCACAAACGCACGGCGTTTGCTTCGCCGACATCACGGGAGCGGGCGTCCCGTCGATCATCACGGGCAAACGCTGGTGGGCGCACGGTCCCAAGGGAGATGTCGATCCCGAAAAACCTGCCGTGCTGTGTTGGTTTGAACTCGTTCGCAAAGAGGGAAACGTGACTTGGCTCAAACACGTCATCGACGAAGACAGCGGCGTCGGCACGCAATTTGAAGTCGGTGACCTCAACGGTGACGGCCTTCTCGACATCGCCATTTCAAACAAGAAGGGTGTGTTTGTCTTCTTACAGGAACGCGAGAAGGAATAGCTTTTTCAGCGAGTTCATGCCCTCTAAGAGGCTATCCGGTAAATTTCATCGTGAAATCGAGGGATTAGGCGGCGGCTTGGTAGTGAAACGCGACTGGCGATGCTGGCGGTGATAGCCGTCGTAGCATGAGGTGGATCGCCGT
>JAYUFG010000505.1:0-24513 GCA_043738845.1 Planctomycetaceae bacterium | reverse complement strand
GTGTTGATGTTCACGTCGACCGCTTGATAGTCGTCGAGATTGATGATCCCGTCGCCGTTCGTGTCGCCCGCATAGGTGAACTTCACGAGGATCGTGTTGGCAGCGATCGTGGTTGTGCCGTGATACGTGGTTGCGATGGGGCCTAGATCGTAGATGCCCAGGGCGTACAGGGACGGACTGGCGTTTGCCAGCGAACTGGTGATCCCCGTGCCCGCCCAGTCGCCGAGATTATAGCCGCTGCGAACCATGTCGGTCACGGCGTTCAGCGACATGCCGGTAATCAGCAGATCGTTGTTCGTGAGATTGAGTGTGCCGTAGTAAACCATCATCGGAGTCGCTGTCGGATAGATCGTTCCGGCATTGTTGGCAATGTTCAGGGTCGCCAACTTGCTGATCTGGTTGTCATCGCCCGCCTTGTTATTCGGGGGTACACCGGTATTGTCGGTATTGGGCGAACTAGCTTTAATGGTGACCTTGGCGTTCGGTTGGCCGACGGTGCCGTTGATCGTCAGGATGTTCTGCAAGATACGATTCGCCGTGACGAGGGCGTTGTTGCCAATGATCGTCGTGCCGCTGAAGGTTGTAGACGTCAGCGGATTGACGACCAGCGTGTCGTCGATGTTGCCATTCACGGTCACAGTGCTGCCAGCGGCGATGCCGAAATTACCCGCCGCTATTGATCCACCCGTTCCGCTGCCGTTTTTGATGTCGCCGGTCATCAAGGTGCCCGCACCCGATTGGGTAAGCGTGACCGTTTTGTTGAGAGCGTTCGTGATTCCGCCGACGAGGCTCAAGGCACCGCCGGTTTGCGCGGTGATATTGAGGTCGCTCGTGGCCGAGGTGATGACCTTGGCGTTGATGATTTGCGTTCCACTACTGGCGGTAATTGCAGCGGCACTGGCACCATTGTCCATTGTCAGCGTATTCGCCGTGGCGGCCAAACCGATGGTGTAGTTGTTGCCTGAAAGGAGTAAACCACCGATGGTTTTGTTGACGATGACGCCATTGGTCAAATCAACAATCCGCGTTCCGATATTCGGGCCACTGGTGTTGGCAATTCCCGTACCATCGAACGTGGCGATGTGAGTGGGCAAGGAAGGGTATCCTGTTGACCAACTGTTGTTCGGACTGGTGTTGGTCGCCCAAACGCCATTACCACTGCCGTTGGCCCAGGTACCACTACCGGCCGGGACATTGGCGGGTGCCGCTTCGACAACGATTTGTCCGGTCGTGTAATCGAACTGCGCACCATTGAATGACTTCCATTGTAAACCGGTGCTAAGCGTCGGGAGGCTGAGCGTGCTGAATGTCCCGCTGCCCGTTCCCGTCCAGTCGAACAGATCATAGACTTGACCGATGGCGTAATTTTGGCCCGTGAGATAATTGGTAACGTTCACTGTTCCGCCGAACGTGAGATTGTTCACGCCGCCGACTTTGTCGTAGGTGGTCGAATTCTGAATCTCGAAATTGCTGATCGAACCGGCGTTGAGCGTGAGGTTGTTGCCAAGCGTCAAGGTTCCTGGGCTGTTTCCCGGAGACAGTGTACCGCCGTTATTGATGACGACAGCGCCAGAGATGAAGCCCGAACCGCCGAGCATTCCCGTACCGCTGATGGTAACGGTTCCCGTTCCTGTGCCGGAGCCGCTGGTGTTGTTGACGACGAGCATTCCGGCAGTGATGTCGGTTCCGCCGGTATAAGTGTTGCCGGTGGGATTAGAGAATTCAACGGTGCCCGCTCCGACTTTCGTAACTTTGTTCGAGCCGCTGAAATCGGAGATCAAGCCCGAGATGTGGTTTTTCCGCCAGCGACCTGCGTAACTTGCACGTTGCGATTGAGATTGATTGCCCCGGAGAAAGTCGAGTTGACGGCCGCATTTCCGCCGAGGCTCGCCGTTCCACTGCTGCCCGATTGAACGTGAATATCTTTGTCGATCGTGATGGCGGCACTGGTGAGAAGGGCCGCATCGGACGAGCCGCCGCGCCCACCGACAATCGTGTACATCGCATTTCCCAGGGCACCGGTCGCACCGGCCAGGAGAGTTCCCTGGGCGACGTTAATACCGCCGTTGAATCCACCACCGGACGTGCGATTGTCCGCTGTTAATTCGAGGGAACCGTTGCCCGTCTTGAAAATGTCGTTATAAACGGAACCGGAGATATTGCCCGAGAGGCGAGCGAAGTCGCCCGAATTTGGCGTCACGTTTTTGTCTACGCGAAATTCACGAAGGTTATACGTATCGTCGAAGTTGACCGGATTGAGGTTGATGCTGTTGACCAGTTCAATGCGGTCCGTTGCGGTCGCTGAACCGAAGACGAGAGCATTTCCTGCCCCAACCATGTTCGGTGCTTCCCAGCCGATTTGTCCGCCGAGATCAACCTTACGCGGTCCGCCGAAGGCAGCAAATCCGCCGCTGCCGTTGAATTGAAACGTGTTTGTCACATTGCCGAGTGCGAAGATCGTGGTCGTCTCGGTACTCGGTCCGGCGATTTCCAAAACGGCATCACGGATGTCGATCGTGGCCGTGCTGGTGGTATTGCTGCCGCTGACGGTGCCTGCCAAGCTCACACCCGGCTGGGCACGAACGACACCCTCGGTGATTCGCAGCGTTTCGGTAAAGGTTTGGGTTCCGCCGAGGACGAGTGTGCCGCCGCCCGACTTTGCGATGGGGCTGTCGCCCGCCGAGGTTTGAAAGTTGGAGATCGCCGCGTTGACCGTGAGGGTGCGACCACTTTGAACATACAGTTGTCGGGTCGAGCCATTGGCCAAGACGGTGCCCGCCCCAGTGATCGTCATGTCGGCACTACCGGTGGTCAGGACCGACAACGTGTTAAGGGCCGCACCACTGGCGACGGTCAGTGTTTGACCAGCGGTGGTGGGAGCCAGTTTTAGCGAATTGATGGCCTGTGTAGCGGCGACGGTATCGGTCGTGGTGATTGAAACATTATCGGTCGCAACCGCACCGGTCAACCCAACGTGATAGGCGTTGTAGGCCTGCACGCCAAGGGTCGCGTCGTAGGTCGCGTAATCGGTGCCATTGACGAACGCATATCCGACGGGATTCGGGCCGCCGACGGCACCCTTACGGCCGATGATTCCATTGACCAGCGCCAGATTTGTCGTGGTGGTCGCCGTGGAAACGTCGGGGACGCCACTGGTGATAAAGATATGGGGATTATTTCCGGTCGCTCCCAAGACACCACCCGTGTTTTCAAAATTGAGCGTGCCACTTCCGGAGTGGGTTACAATTGCGAACGTAACATCGGTGTTCGCGGTTGTGCCCGCTGTGTGCGTGACCGCGACGTGCATTGCACCATTGTTGCTGACCGCCAAGGTTCCCAGCCCTTCTGTCGAGCCAGCCGAATTGCCGATGTAGTTCAGGCGTCCGCGACCCGAGATTGTACTCACGACCGCCGCCAAGCGGTCGGGATCGTTTGTGGTGGAGTTATCGAGGGTCAGCGTGCCGCCGTCGATTTGCACATTGTTGCCGTTGATGCCATTGTTGAATTCTGCCGTGCCCGCCAGGGTAAAGCCAGCACCATGATAGATATGTAACGTCTTTGGCGATTGTGTGGCGGTAAGGCCCGACAGAGTTTGGGTTCCAGTGCCGCGAATTCGCAATTCTTGTGTGCCGTCACCCACGTCGAGAATACCGGAGAACGTCGCGTCGGCCTGGGCATTGATCAGGAGTGTCTGCGAAATTGCACCGAACTTCGACGTGACTTTTCCGGAACCACTAACCTCGCCGATACGAAATTCCGTGATCGTTGCCGAGGCGTTGTTGCTGCCGAAAACTTCGGCGGTCGAACTCGTCAGGTTGATCGGGCTTCCGCGTAATGCCGCTCGGGCACCTAGTTCATCGTTAATCAAGAGTTGGCCATCTTGGATCGTGATTTTTCCGTTGTAGGTGTTTTTCGACAAACCAGTGGCCGTCAATGTCAGTTGGCCCGGTCCCGACTTGGTCAGATTAGCCAAGCCCGACAGAGTGCCCGAAACCGCCAGCGATTGGCCCGCATCCACGGACCAGTTCGAGGCACTTTGCAGGGCGATGTCGGAGGTGATGGTGGCTGAAGTGTTGACCGTGATGTTTCCGTTCAGTCCGATTGAACCGCCCGACAGTATGTAGTTGGGGCCGGTAGCAAACGTGATATTTCCGACTTTCAACGGTCCGCCAACACTAACAGTCGTGGTGCTTCCACCACCGGTACCGCTGCCAAACGTGACATTGTCTTTGGAAAAGGGATTGAAAACCGCAGCCGTCATTCCACTCACAAAATTATTATCGACCGCGTTCCAAACACCCGCATTGTCCCCCGCCGCGATTGATGCATTGACGCCGTTCCAAATCAGCGTTTGTGCCGCCGCAACATTGGTTGGTGTGAAGTTGACATAGACGTCGTTGGGGTCGCCCGTGATCGACTGGGTAAAGACCCCTTTCTGGTACGAGCCATTGCTCAATTTGCTGAACACACCCGTGCTGGTTCCCGCCCCGCTGAAATCAACGATCTTCCAAGTATGAGCCGCATTCCAAAAGGCAGAATTACTCGTATCTGGATCGGCAGACGTGCCGGTAAAACCGAGCTTGAGTCCAGATGAACCACCCGCGTTAAAATTTCCGCCGGTGACATTGAGGATCGAGAAGTTGGTACCGGGATTCGCAGTGCTGAGCGCGTTAAGATTCCAATTCAGCGTGCCGCCGGACTGAAAGTCGATTCCGTTGGAGAACGTGATCGCACCGACACTCACACCTGGCGAAACGGTTCCGCCCGAGTTCACAACAGTCGTTCCGCTGATTGTGCCGGAACCGGACAAGGTCGCGGACGAGTTGACGATGACGTTTCCTGCGAGCGAACCGTTGACCCGCACTTCACCGCCGTTGACGTTCGTTCCGTTGGTGTGGGTTGCCGCTCCTCCGATCACAAGTAAGCCTGCCCCATTTTTGGAAAGGGCAGCGGTGCCGCTGAGATTATTGACAGTTAAAGTGCGATTCGTTCCCACGCTCCAGGCCTGATCGCCTCCTAAGACAATCGCCGAGTTGATCGTCGCGGAGCCGCCCGTTGCCGAGATGCCACTGCCATTCACTCCTTTGATTGTGAGCGTGTTGGACTGAATTGTGTAACCGCTCGTGCTGAAAGTAAGCGTGCCGAGCGTCGTTGCAGACGACAGAGTAACGGTCGATTGTGACACACCCGTCGCATCGAACACCCCATTGTCAGGCGTGACAGAATCAAACGTGACGGGCGTCGCCCCATTTAGCCAGCCGGTTGCAGCGTTCCAACTTGTTTGCGTTCCGCGCCAAGTTAAATTGCGAGCGGCCGGAGCGGCTGGAATGTAAACCACGCCGCGAAATGCGCTGTTCGTCGCGGCCGTGATAAGAACCGTCGGAGCGAGACTGGTGAAATCGTTCGCCGTGTGATTGGTTCCCTGACCGTCATTGTATCCCGTGTTGTCAGTAATCGAGACCAACTCTCCGCCACCGGTTGCACCACTTCCACCCTTCCGGGTCGAGAAAAGCGAGACAATTCCGTTGGAAACCGTTCCGGTTAAGCCGCGATAGGAGTCTGCGGAAACACCGACGTGACCGGCCGCCAGCCAGTTCGTTCCATCAAATAAATACTTCGACAAACCGGTTGAGGTCGAGCTTCCATCGTCGGCAACATAGAGAACGTCATTGCCAGCAATCGACGGATTAAGGTCGGCGAAAAAGAACCCGTAGGGACTTTGGGCCGTTGCGCCAGCCGTCGGCAGGCCGGGCAAAATTGTGACGGCTTGACCCGCACCCGTTGGCAAGCCAGTTCCAATCGTATTGACGGCCCGGTTCGTTACCGTGGATCCGGTAGAAGCATACAACTGTCCATTGACGATGTTTACCTGCCGGAAATTTCCCGTCGGAACGGACGCATTCAAGGAAACGCCCGTCGTGCTTCCTTTCGTTGTGTAGTTGATCCCACTCGCACCTCCGGCGAACCAAATGTCGGTTCCATTTGAGGTCACGGCAGACCGGGCATTGTTGGCGTCGGCTGCGTTGGTTAGTGCGGTCGAAGTATCGACGGCACCGGTGGCCGTCGTGAGGATTCCAATGGTACGAGGATTCGTTGCGGCGGCTGTTCCGGTGATCGAGCCGGTTCCACCGAGCGGGCGGCTGTATCCCGTCAGGGCGATGTAGCGGCCATCTTCCGAAACGGTCAGAAGGCCATCGGAGCCAGCCGTCCCGCTATCAATGAGCGAGTATTGCGTGACGCCATTCACAACCGAGGTCGTCGTTGGCATGACAATCGACTGGCTCAGAGTGTAAGTCCCGCTCACCAGCCGATAGTCGTCAATGACAACGGCGTTGCCCGTGTTGGCGAGTGTGGCTGGATTGCCGGTCGCGACAGAGGTTCCGCCCGCCACGCGATAGACAACAAGGTCGCCAGCCTGAATCGGCGTGACGGCCATGACGTTTCGTTCGCCTAGGACAAGCACAGCTAAAGTGGCTAGGGTTGCAACATGCGATAGCAACCGCCTTAGTGAGCGTAAGCACCAAGCGGGGCGTCGAAAAAGAGTTGTGGTCAGCATGTTGGTCCTCCTCATGAGCGTTCAGAAAGGGATGAACAATAGATTTGTGATGGTTTTTTGCCGGGTGCCGGTTGAGGGCTGACGGCAATGTTGAGAATGGTTGTACCCGCTGATCGTTAGAACCTTGTGAAGAGGAGAAGAAACATCCGTGTGATTGAGGAGAGGATTGCCTGCGGCGGATTGCGAGGAAGCGGTTCGTGGACGAACTGGCTAAGCGGCGGGAGGACGTGGACGAAATGGCTAAGCGGCGAACGGTTCGTGGACGAACCGGCTAAGGGGCGGGAGGACGTGGACGAAATGGCTAAGCGAAGATTCATACCGAATTCACATTTGCGAATCACATAAATCTCACAAATGCCTCGTTGGTCGCTTGCAAATCTCTCATGCGTGGCGGGTAGGTTGCTGGGATTGATTGGTACTCCCGCAAAACACCGCGCAGCCGTTCGACACGTTTTGATAGTACGGCTGCAAAACGCAAATTTTTTCTCGAAAGGAATCCCACCATGAAGACGGCCAACCGTTCCACCCCTTACGATTTCAAACCACGCGGCTTTACGCTGATTGAACTGCTCGTCGTCATTGCGATCATTGGTGTGCTGATCTCCTTGCTCTTGCCCGCGTTGGCCGCCGTGCGGGAATCTTCTCGCCGGGTGTCGTGCGGGAACAACCTGCATCAGATTGGCATCGGAATGCACTCTTTCCACACGGCCTATGGCACTTTTCCGCCGGGTCAAAAACAACCCTGCCCAAATTGCAAAACACTCTCCTGGTCGGCGTATTTTCTTCCGTTCATTGGCGAGCAAGTGCTGCACGGGAGACTGGACTATTCCAAAGACATGCGCGGCAAGGAAAATCGCGAGGTCGTGAGTACGATCATTCCCTCATTTCTGTGCCCCAGCACGACACGACGACACAAAAACCGTGGTGATGACGACCGGATCGTTGACCTGAACAACAATCATCAGTGGGATCAAGGCTCGGGCGAAGGGATGGCCTGCATGGACTACGGCGGAATCGTCGGGCCAGCCACCTCGCTGATCAATCCTGTCACACAACTCAAATACACGGACAACCTCGGCGTGCTGTTGTCGGTGTCAGGCAGCGGCAACGAAGCCCGCCGAATTGGAGAACGCAACATCACCGACGGGATGAGCAAGACCCTGATGATTGGCGAAACGTCCGGTCGTGGTGCGATTGAATCGGGCAGTTCTTGGACGCTGGATGGTCCCTGGGCGGCTGGGCAAAACACATTTGCGATGAAGATCGGCATCAATCCGCCTGCGGAGATCGCCTGGGCCGAGGAAGAGTTTTTCTCAGATCATCCAGGCGGAGCAAGTGGCCTGTTCTGTGATGGGGCGGCACGATTTCTGAACGATTCGATCAACTTGGAAGTCCTCGCCGCACTTTGTACCCGCGATTGCGGCGAGTTAATTTC
Organism: Planctomycetaceae bacterium; assembly: GCA_043738845.1. Lineage (GTDB taxonomy): Bacteria > Planctomycetota > Planctomycetia > Pirellulales > DASRSE01 > DASRSE01. The sequence continues at coordinate 16,522 of JAYUFG010000505.1, read as the reverse complement.
CGACAATCTGTTCGACTGACAAGATATGGAAACCGAAATCAGTCCCAAGAGGTCGAATGAGTCCGATTTATTTGGCCGGAGTCGGGATCAGAGCATCCATGACATCCAGAAGAGGATGCCGAAGATAATGATCAGAAACACGCCAATGGAGATCGCGAACCGCAGGGCGTGTTGAAAGATCGGACCCATCTGCTCGTGACGTGTTGCTGCGTAGACCAAACTGACGCTGACCAACAACGGGAAAGCGTACCACAGTTGGGCAACAGGCACGGCGGAGAATAAGATAGGGAGCATTGGAGTTTCGGAGTCGAGCAACAGGGATCTGCGGATGATAAGTTGATTCCCGTAGGTCAGGCCTGTGGCCTGACGAACAATCACACGAGGTCAAAGTTTTTCAGGTCAGAGGTTTGTCAGGCCACAGGCCTGACCTACAACTCAAACCAAGGTACGCATGGATGCGTACCCTACTCGCCTGACCTACACCTGTCTATCCGCCTTTCGTCTCAGAATTGGTTTTATTCGTTTTGGGTTCTTTTTTGTCGGTTGTCGAATCGTTGGCGACGATGAAGACCGGTCCGCCCCAGGCGTCAAACACCGCCAGGATGTTAAGAAGTCCGGCGATCATCGTGAACAACGTTCCCAAATCGAACTTGATAGCCGGGTCGCGATTCCACTGGGCCAGTTCATCGGGAGGGTTCATCATCTGTGGCGGAGCCATGTAATGATCGCCAAAAAACTCCAACGGCGGCTGGTTATTATTGACGCGATACGTTTGCAACAAGGCGGGCAAGGCGGGCAAGCCCACGCCAACCTGACAAAAATAGGCGAGCCGCTGATCGTAATCCCGCATCGAGGCGTACACGACTCTTCCGCCCCCGAGAAACAGCCCGTAATAAAACGTGCTGAGGATACAGATCATGAACAACGCCGCTTTGCCAAACCGGCGTTGATACAAATGCCCCAAGCCGGGCACGAACCAGGCCAAAAACGCGGCCACATACGGATCGCGGAGATCGATCGTGATCTCTTCGTCCGCAGGCTGGCTCGACTTGGTATCGCTGGTTGCCACGTTCCGAAATACTCCCATTAAATTGTCGGGGCCGCTGTGCGGACCGAGGATGCGAGATTCATCGCGTGAATTCGCAGATCAGCCATTGCCGTAAGCCAATGATCCGCACAGTGGACCCTACTTATCGGTCACAATTCAAGTTTTTAACGTCCCGTCGAACTGCTCGTCAATCGGTCACGTTCACGGTTCGACTTCGTCAGGTTTTCCAACCAAACCAAGATCGGCGAGGCGATATAGATCGAACTATACGTACCGGTTGCCACGCCGACCATCATCGCGAACGAGAATGCACGAACGCCGACCCCACCGAAAATGTACAAAATCAATACGACAAGGAACACCGTGAACGACGTGAGGAGCGTCCGACTGAGCGTTTGATTCACACTGTCGTTGACAATTTGTCCCGTCACGTCGGGTGCTTTTCCTTTGACCTCTCGAATTCGGTCGAACACGACGATCGTGTCGTTGACCGAGTATCCGATGATCGTGAGGATCGCCGCGATGATCGTCAAATTAACCTTAAACGGTGCCAGCAAGAGTGCGCTCGCAAGACCCGGCATGTACGTACTCACGTAGTGGGCCAACGCCAAGCAGCCAATCGCGATAATGACGTCGTGGATTAAGGCGATGACCGCCGCGAGTCCATACGCCACCCGCTGAAACCGAATCCAGACGTAGAGAATGATCAACGCCCAACTTGCGACGAGGGCGTAGATCGTTTGCTCCTTGGTCTTGTCGGCAACTTGCGGTCCGAAGAAGTCGGCGTTGGAAAAGTCGGGTGCGCCCGCCAACTTCGTAAATTCATTGATGAAGGGCTGGGCCTTTTCCGGCGGAAGTGAAATCTGCACGTCGAAAGTCTTTGACATTTCCGAAGATTTGCCGCCGAACTTAGCGAAGGTTAGGTCATGGTGAGCGCCGGGGAATTCTTGCTCGAGGTTCTTCTCCGTTTCGCCGAGCAGTAAGTTCACAAGGCCATACGTCGCATCGTCCGAAAGATTGATCGTAAACCGACTTCCCCCGACGAAACTCGAACCACTTGCACCTTCGACGGTGCTGGCCGGCGCGATGGGTGAAAAAGGAGCCACAATCGGAGGCGGCCCGATGGGTGGAAATGCATCGGGCTTGGGATCGTCGGCCCTTTTGTCGTCGGATGTCTTCTCATCCGCTTTTTTGTCGTCAGCTTGGGCCAGCATGATGGCTTCGTTGCCGAGCGCAGCCAAGGCCACATCTGGGCGGAAGCGGATCGTTGACGATTGCTTTTTCTCGTCCGTTGCCGATTCCTTGCTGGCCGGTTCTTTTTCCGTGGAGGGAGTGTCCTTTTTCTCCTCAACCTTGTCCGGAGTTTTTTCTTCCGGTTTCTTTTCCTCGGGCTTCTTCTCTTCCAGCTTTGGCTCTTCTAATTTCGGTCCGCTCTCTGGCAAATCGCGGGGTGGGAACGTAATGTCGGAATTCGGCTTGTCGGACGATGGTGCGGTCGCCGTGGCCAATGTCACCGCGCCAACCTTCACGTCCAGAACCCGCAGTTGTCCAGCAAATGCCCGGACGATGTCGGCTTTGACTTTCGGTACATCTTGATCCGATGTCACCACGCGGAACATCGTGTTCGGCTCTTGCCCCTGGATCGAAATTCCATAAACGTCAAGGTCTTCGAGCGGGGTCGCCTTCGCATCGCTGATTGACTTCTCCAGCAGTTCCTTGACGTGCTGGCCGTCTGTTTGTTTGTGATCTTTCGCAAAGACAATATCGACCGACGAACCGCCAGTGAAGTCGATGTCCCAAACCTGACGACCGAGCGAGAAGAAGGCCGCCAGTCCGATGATCGAAGTGATCGCTGAAAATGTAAGCCAAAAATGTCGCTTGGCCATGAAATCGACCTTCGGCACCCCGATGAATTGCATCATCTTCAACTCGCGAATCCAATGTAACTTTTCGGCCACATTGAACAAGACGCGGGTTCCGAACGTCGCCGTAAAAACGTTCAAGATAACACCCAACCACAACGTCACGGCGAAGCCGCGGACCTGATCGGTCCCGATTACATACAGCACGGTTGCCGCGATCAGCGTCGTAACGTTCGTATCAATAATCGTCGCCAAGGCGCGGTCGAAACCGTTGCGAATCGCCATTTTCAAACTCGCCCCGCGGGCAAGTTCTTCCCGCATTCGCTCGTAAATCAGCACGTTCGCATCGACGGCCATACCGACCGTCAACGCCAGTCCGGCCAAGCCGGTCAACGTGAAGGCCGCATGAATCATGATCATCACGGCGACAATCAACAACATGTGCAAGGCGGTTGTCAAAGTCGCGACGATGCCCGAGAACCGATAGTAAAAGATCATAAAGATCGGCACCGCGATACATGACAACCACATGGCAAAGGTCGCCGTGCGGATCGTATCGGCACCGAGCAGTGGGTCAATCGTTTGTTGACTGACCGGCTCTTGGGTCAAGGCGGCGGGGAGACTTCCCGCGTTCAGAATATCCACCAGCGATTTGACTTCGTCGTCGGTAAAGTCGCCCGTGATCTGACCATTGGCACTGATCTGCGTGTTGAGACTCGGTGCCGACAGGAGCTCGTTGTCGAGGACGATGGCCAATTGAAAATGGAAGACACTGCTGCCACTACCGTCGGGCAAGTGAGTTCCCGTCAGCTTGCTAAAATTAAGTGCGCCTAAATCCTTAAAGCCGAAATCGACGGAGTTACGGCCGTTGTTGTCACGCCCGCGGCGCGAATAAGCGAGTTGATCGCCATTGACCTGAATTTGGGGGGCGTCTTGTTCGACGAGGGCTTCGTCCTCGCCGCCATTGGACCGAATGACCATTCGTCCCCGCGACCCTGGTGGAAACTTCTGCCGATTGAGTTTGACCCAGCGGGCTTTGACCATGTCGCCGACGAGAATCTCGGACTTTTGCTTGGGCAAAGCTTTGGCGATGGCGAGGATTCCGCGGTCGGTTCTTTCTTCGGTCGCGACGATACGGAATTGCAGCAAACCGCTGGTGCTGATGAGTCGTCGCACGCGATCAATTTCGACCCGATCCGCCTTGGGAACGATGACCTCGACTTTGTTTTCGCCATAGACGCGAACGATCACTTCTTTTTGCCCGCCCGGATTGATCCGCTTGTTGATCGCGTCGATGAGCTTGCCCATGTCAACTTTGCCCGGTTTGTTCTCGGGCCTGGTGTCATCTTTTTTCGCATCGGATTTCTTCGGGTCATCGGCGGCAGCGGTTCCACCCAGATTACGATTCGGATCGATTTCATAAACGAGTTTTACACCGCCGCGCAAATCGACTCCGAGCGAGGGGGGCCAACCCATCCAAGTGATCGCCGCACCAATCAAGGTGCAAAACACCATGAGGCCGATTTTCCAATCGTGGTCAGGCATCCGCAGCGAACTGGCCATCGAACGACCGACGCCGAAGGAAATCGCGATGATCCCCGCCAAAATTCCAAACACGCCGAGGCCCGTCCGATGCCAAGGCGCGGGAAAGTCGATCTTGGTGACGACCGGTCGAGGAACGTCCGTACTGAAGACGTTTTCGTAGTTGACCGTGACGAACAGCGTGACGGGATGATCGGTGGGAAGGGCATCGAACGAGGTTTCAATCCCTTCGAACGTCGCCTTGGCGTCGCCCTTCAGTTCGAACTCGACTTCTTTGCCGTTTTCGAGAATTTTGATCTTGGAATTCGAGTTTGTAAACGCGACAAAAGTGCCCGTATGCTCTTCGTTCTTGGGGGCGGTGGGGCCTTTGTCGTCTTTCGTATCCTTCGCGGCGAGAACCGTCCCCGCGATTCCGATCCAGGCGATCATGGCGAAGGCCAACGTATGAACCAAGCGTTGCATGTGCATCATTCCCTAACGTGTTGATCTATGTGAAATTTGTACGGGACATGGATTCCGTCCCCGATGATAGTTTAGAACATAGGCTCGAAATAACTTCCCGACTTAAGTTTTGGCTGTGAGCGGTTCGTGCCGTGTTCCATTCACGCTCCGCCACCCGCAAGCGGGTACCCGGTCGCTGCTAACCCATGATTGAAAAACTGGAAAAGTAATTCTTCTTAAATCCTTACCTGAAAACCGGGAACTTATTTGGGACCAAATCCTTAGTTTTTGTTTTTCGAATCTTTTTCGGCTTCGGCCGTGTCAACGATAACCGTTCCAATCGACTCGAAGGTGACTTCAATCGTGGTGTTGGTCGTTTCGTCGATTTTCAGTTTGACCCGGTTTTGTTCGCGTTGGACGCTGGCCACGATTCCGTAAATTCCGCTGGTCGTAATCACCCGGTCGTTTTTCTTGATTCCATTACGAAGGGCCAGTTTATCTTCGCGGCGTTTGTTGTCACCTCGGATGATGAGAAAGTAGTACAGGACGACCATAATGATGACGGGTGGCAGCATTCCGCCCAGCCCGCTGAAACCGCTTGCGCCGCCGCCATCGGTCGCCGGAGCCACTGTTTCTGCAAATAACGTCCACACCGTTGCCAAGACAAAATTCACGTGATTTTCCTCAAATAGTCCAGCCCAAACTTTACGAACTCGCCTCAGCGAAGCCACGTATCATAGAAGGTGTCGCCCCTTGCGGGCAAGGGCAGACGGGCACGACCGGTCGGGTTAGCTCGTTGGTTTACGGGGCAGGACGCCGCCGCTTGGGTGCTGTTTCGGGTGGAGGGGCAAATTTTTCCAGCCAAAAATCAACTTCTGCCGGGGAAAACGGCCCTTCTGGCTTGCGAACCTCTTGGGTCGGAGTGGCCGCCGAAACGCCTTCCCGCCGCCTTCGCGAAACCTCCACAAACCACTTATCGCTATCGATGGGTGTCGCTTTTCGCCGTTTGGCCGCCCGATGGAGTCGATGATCGCTCGACACAATCGTCAACCGTTTGGGTGCGGAATCCTCCAAAATCATTTCCTCGATCAGGGTGTCAGCGTCCCCATCCTTAGGAGCGAACCAGATCGTTAATCCCTGAAAATCTTGCTTTCGGGCAACCCCCCACGGGGCTTCCGAAGCGTCGAACACAATCGTCGTGCGGGCCAATTCCTCCGGCGGCAATGACTCGACCAGGAAGTTGAGTAGGGCCTGACGAGAGCGTTGTAACGTACCTGGTCCTTTCCCGCTGGGCAGGATGCCCGACGCATGGAGCAGATTATATCCGTCGATAATAATGGCCATGATCGGGTCGGTTGGTCCAAGAACAAGGGCGCAACAAGTGGAAAGAAAACCGTCCTTCCACAGTTCACCATTTTATCATAGACCAAACGCTGAAAACGCAAAATGCGAATCGGAACGTCGTTTTTTGAGACGACGCCTGTTACCCCAGCTCGCTTACGGACCGTTTACGGTGCAATTCAAACCGTGGGCACCCCTTTTCAACCGCTCAATCGCCAAATTCACTTCCACGAACCATTCTAAACTGGGGGCTACGAACGATCATTTGGACAGCGGCGGAAATGGTACCGTCCGGCTTGTCCAGTTCGGCTGTCAGGTCTTCAAGCAAAGTCTCGTCCGACAAGGTCACGGACCGTCCCAAGGCATAACCGAGCAGCCGTTTGCAGAACAGCCGCACGATAACCTCTTTCCTTTTCGTCAGCAGGTAAGTTCGCAACCCGTCCAGACCGTCGAACTCCGTGCCGTCGCGGAGCTTTGCCTTGGCGTCGATCACCAATCCGTTCAAGTCCTTCGTGCGTTGGCGACCAATCGGATCAAAATTCTCCAGAGCAAACCCCAACGGATCGATGCGAACATGACAGACCGAACACGATTTCTGTTGTGTGTGTTGCTCGACTTGTTGCCGCATGGAAAGTCCGCCGGTGCCTTCCAATTCCGGCAAGCGTGGAACATCGGCGGGGGGACGCGGGAGCTTTTCCCCGAGCAGCGTCTCGACCACCCAATTTCCGCGAAGTACGGGACTGGTGCGCGACGAGCCTGCCTGCTTGGCCTGGACACTCGCTAGCCCCAAGACTCCCCCGCGACCATATTTTCGCACGCCATCCACGCGCCTCCACTGTTGTCCGGATACGTCGGGAATTCCGTAGTGCTTGGCCAGTGTCTCGTTAAGAAACGTGTGATCGGCGTCAAGAATATGCGTTACGGGTCGGTTGTTTTGAAACAGGTCTTGAAAGAATAAAATCGACTCTTCATAGATCGCCTTTTGCAAGTTAGCATCAAACGTCGGGAACAACTTCTCATTCTTTTCCTTCAGTTCGTCGAAACCACGGACGTGAATCCATTGCGTTCCGAATTCGATGGCGAGTGACCGAACTCGCCCGTCCTTGAGCAGCCGCTGAACCTGCGTTGCCAGCACTTGGGGTTCGTGAAGTTGTCCCGCCACTGCGAGTTTTCGCAGCTCGTTGTCGGGCGTGCTGGACCACAGGAAGTAACTCAACCGTGTCGCGAGTTCCCAGTCGTTCACAGCGGCGGGTGCCTTTCCCGCCGGAGGGTGTTCAATCCGAAACAGAAACGCTGGTGACACCAGCACGCGCGACAACACTCCGCGAAATGCCTCCTCATGACCGGCACCTTTTTCGCGAATCGTTTTATACAACGCGAGCAATTCCACCTTCTCTGATTGCCGTAACGGACGGCGATAGGACTTTTCGGCAAATTCCAGCAGGAGGGCAAGTTGTTGGGGAATGGCCGCTTGTTCCAGCTTCAGAAACTCGTCGGCCCGTTTTTGAAAGTTCGGTCGCTGGCTCTCAAAATAGGCGACCATCTCTTTCGGTTGGTCTTGCGTGACAAAACCGATGAACAGCGGCAGATAGTCGTTCTCAGCAACGGCCTGACGGCTGATGAAGCGATGCTCTGCCCACAGACGGCGCAGGCGGCTGGCTTGTTCATCGTCAAGAAACAAGCGGACGAGCGGCTCGTCCTCTTGGTGAAACATTTTCAGCGACACGACCTCGTCGGTCGGGATGACTTGCGGAAAGCAGAGAAACAGCGGAAACACGCGGCGGAACTCCGCGCGCCCTTCAATCGTTTTCGACAACGAGTTTTCGGTGGTCGGGTTAACGGCTACTGCGGTCGGGTGAACGGCTACTTGTCGCGTTAGACTTTCCAAGTAAACCTTTTCATTTGAGTAAACATAGCTGCCGACCTTGACGGTTTTCCACAACGCCTTTTGCTGGGCCGTGACCTCCGACACCAAGGTCGCGACATCTTTCTCGGTTGCCGCTCGCCAGTGTTCGCGAATCTTGTCGAATGGATCGGACGGCGTCTCGTCGGTTAATGCCCCCCACAGTGTCGCCAAGTATTTTCCGTTCAACTTCTCCTTCGTCGCAACCCCTTCGAGTTTGATCTGACCAGCGAGCAACGCCTCTCGGTGCTTGACCACCGTTGCGAGATATGGCTGAATCGGCAGGCGGCCCTCTGGTGCAAAATAGGGGACATAAAACGCGCGAAGTTGGGCCGTACTCTCATCGGTCCAATCGCGGCGAGTCTTGGACGATGAAAAACGAAATCCGCCCGGCAACAATACGACATGGTCCGCGATCTCTTTCGCGGCGGCGAGGTACTTACTAAATAACGCGGGCGAAATATCCGACAGGGCTTCCGCCGCGTTGGTGAAACCTTCACCCGCCGCACCATCGGCAGGAAACTCTCTCGTTGGCCGCAGGCCGACTCCCGTCAAGTCGCGAATCGTGCAGTCGTACTCCGTATTGCTCAATCGACGGAGCGGGACACAACCAGGATCACCCGCACGCAGCTTCGCTTCTTCGGCCAAAAACCGTTTGGTCCAGTCCAAGAGCCGCTGTCGTTCGGCCTTCGACGGTTGCGGCTTCTCGGCGGGGGGCATCTCGCCCGCTTCGACCAATTCCTTCAGGTGTTGCCACGGCTGGACGTCCTCGCGAACTCGCTCGAACGTGGCGAACCGCTCCAGGTCCAGGCTCCCTTTTTTCAACTGTGATGAGTGACAGTCCCCGCAGTATTGCTTGATCGTCGGTTGAATGAAATTCACAAAATCGGCCGCTGCGTCGGCAGCCGGTTCTTCCGCACGGCTTGATCCGCTGAACGACCACAGGAACAACGCCAGCGTAGTCCCAATGCTTTTTCTCAAGACACTGGAAGTCGTTCTTCGGATCAGGTTTTCCATTCAGTGATCTCCGTCCTAACGGTCGTTGGGGACTTGGTAATGGTTGCTTGCAACCCTCTCGTTTATACACAACTTTGAAGGCTAACGGAAAAGCTCCACGCCGCCGATACGCCCATTTTGCGACCGCTCTTTTCAAACTTGGGACGTGATCGCTAATGATGGTCAACTGCTTCGCGGCGGGACCGTAACACCAAAACACGCGATACGCACCCGGCGTCTGATTTTAGGCGTCGGCCGCGAATACCTTTTTCTGTTGACCGAGCGGGTTCTGGATCGAATCGTACTCGTGGGTATTCAACCCTGGATGACACGGATTGGTCCGTAAACAGGCTGACCGTTACGCCCAAGTCGGGGCGAATTCACCTACTTCAAGAGGCCCAAACTTCCTCTTTTTGAACAATTGAGAAGCAAATATCGCCAAATAGTTGAAATTGCCTCGGTGGCTGTTTAGGCTGGAATGTAGTCTGTGTCGTCGAACAACCCCGCTTCGCTGGCGCGGCTAACCGAGTGTTGCGAAACCGGGACGATAATTCGTGCCAAATCCTAAGATCATTGCACCCCGAGGCTACGTCTATGAAAACCGTGTTGAAACTCTCCCTGTTCGTAGGTCTGTTGTTGATCGGACTGTTGAGTGGCGTGTCGAGTGCCAACGCTCAGTGCGGCGGCTCGCCCTATTTCAGCCAGTGGAACTATCGGGCGTACTCGATGGATTCGGTGCCGTATTTCGCCCTGCATCCGCCGGTCTACTACAGTTATCCGGTCCCGCGAACGTATGGATATAGCCCATTTGCGTATCCGTTCGGGTCCCCAACGCCCGACATTGCCCCCGTAACCGCCAATCAGGAGATCATCAATCCCTACGTACCGCAGGAACCAAAACCGAAGAAGAGCCAACCGGTCGGCCAACGGACGGCGGCGATTGTGCCGCAGGTAATTTTCAATCCGTTCGTCGCCCCGGAAGAACGTCAGCTAACCGTAACTGGTGAGTGACGAACAAGCGAGCGATTCGTAGCGATTGTGGTTTGTCGCAATTCGGGCCAGCAAAGAACTGCGTACTTTCAAGGGTCGGAGGCAAAGTCCTCCGGCTCTTTTTCGTTTTGTTTCCGCGAACAGAATCCGTAAATTGGCCCGTTGATCGGCCACAGACCGCAAAAATACCCGCCGAAACTCGCCACCCTCGAAACACCCCTCCAAAATACTAGGACTATTCCCAGTGGCATGACGGTTTGTTATACTCAGGGGCGGTTCGCGTCCGTTCAGTATTAAACTGATTGACCGATCCAAGACTTTCCCCCGCCGCTTTCCCACCTTCGCTAACTCCCGCCCATTTTCAATTGGTCCACCATGACCGTGCGTCATGGTCGCGCCGGTTTTCCAAATAGAAAACATCTCCGCTGTAGTTGTAGGTCAGGCCTATGGCCTGACAAAAGTTGGACATCGATTCTCACTGTCGGGAAATCCGACGGACAAAAGTTAAGTGTCAGGCCACAGGCCTGACCTACGAGGAAACCGTGGCAACGACCAGGACCGTTGTTAAATAACTAAGGACAAAACGCATGTTCGGCCGAATGAAATTTACTTTGGCGTTGGCGGTTTGCAGCGGACTATTCAGTTCGGCGATCATTGCCCGTGCTGACGGTCCATCTGCCCCAGCGTTGGCCTTGGCACCGACATCAAGACCCGATCTTGGTAAGCCGACCGTGTTGACGCTCGACTTCGGCCGCAACGGAGGCGAGGGATTCATTCTCTCCGGTCGAGATGCCCGTCAGCAATTGGCGGTCACCGCGACCTATAGTAATGGTCAACTGCGTGACGTGTCCCATTCGCTCTCGTACACCGCCGAACCGGCGAACGTTGTCGCGATCAGCGAGTCGGGCGTCGTCACTCCCGTAGCCGAAGGGCAAACTAAGATCACGATTCACGATGCCAACGGCTTGACCTGCGGAACGAATGTCACGGTCAAGGATTTGGTACAAGACAAGCCGGTTAATTTTCCCAATCAAGTCGTGCCCGTCTTTACGAAGCTCGGTTGCAATAGTGGCGGTTGTCATGGCAAGGCGAGCGGCCAAAACGGATTCAAGCTGTCACTGCTCGGTTTTGAACCGGAAGAAGATTTCGAGCATCTGCTCAAGGAAGGCCGTGGCCGCAGGTTGTTTCCCGCTGCGCCCGAGCGGAGTTTGTTGTTGACAAAAGCGACGGGCATCGTGCCACACGGTGGTGGGCCGCGGATGGAAGTTGATTCGCCGTATTATAAATTGGTCCAGCGGTGGATCGCGCAGGGAATGCCGTTCGGTCTCCCGACCGATCCGACGTTAAGTCGCATCGAGATATTTCCTCGCGAACGGACGATGGAACGAGGGAGCGAACAGCAGCTTGTTGTAACGGCCCATTATTCCGACGGTTCAACCGAAGATGTGACCGCCACGACAAAGTTCGAACCTAACGATCCGGAAATGGCCGAGGCAGGTGTGAGCGGTCTGATGAAGACGCTCAACCTCAACGGGACCGTCGCAATCATGGCCCGCTATCAGGGACAAGTCACCGTCTTTCGCGCGAGCGTTCCTCTCGGAGCGAATACGGACAAAATTCCAGCGGCGAAAAATTTCGTTGATGAATTCGTCTTTAAGAATTTGAAGAACCTAGGAATTCCCACGTCGGAGTTGTGCGACGACGCAACGTTCATTCGCCGTGTTTCGATTGATTTGGCGGGCCGGATTCCAACTTCCGCAGAGACCGAGAAATTCTTGGCGGAGAACGACCCAGCCAAACGAGATCGGCTCGTCGATACGCTGCTCGCCAGCGGAGACTACGCCGATAACTTTGCGAACAAATGGGGAGCGATCCTGCGGAACAAGCGGCGGATGGATAATTATGCCCGTGGGACGTACCTGTTCCATTCGTGGATTCGTCAGAACCTGTACGAGAATCGTCCTTACGATCAATTCGTGCGCGAGATCATCACGGCGCAGGGAGAGATCGGCGAAAATCCGGCCGTCGCTTGGTATCGTGAAGTGAAAGAAGCGAATCAACAGTTGGAAGACACGGCGCAACTCTTTCTCGGAATGCGAATTCAGTGCGCCCGCTGTCACCATCATCCTTATGAAAAATGGAGCCAGCAGGACTATTACGGTTTTCAGGCGTTCTTCTCGCAGGTTGGCCGGAAAAAAGGGATGCAGCCGGGCGAGGAGCGAATCTATCACCGTCGGGGTATCGCGTCGGCCACAAACTTAAAAACGAAACAAGGTGTGCGGCCGACGGGGTTGGATGCGAAACCGCTTGATCTGTTGCCTGATCAAGACCCGCGATATGCCTTGGCCGATTGGATGTCAGCACCGACGAATCCGTTTTTCGCGCCAGCCCTGGCCAATCGCTATTGGAAGCACTTTTTCGGCCGGGGTTTGGTCGATCCCGAAGACGACATGCGGGTGACAAATCCCTCGTCGAACCCCGAGTTGTTGCAGGCTTTGTCGAAGCACTTCATCGAGTCGGGCTTCAACCTGAAAGACATCTGTCGCGTGATTTGCACCTCGAACACTTATCAACTTAGTTCGCTGCCCAACGCCGAGAACATTGGCGACAAGCAGAACTACTCGCGTTACTATCCAAAGCGGCTAAACGCCGAAGTCTTGCTCGATGCGATTGATGTGACGTGCGAAACGACATCGAAGTTTCAAGGAATGCCGGATGGAACGCGCGCGGTCCAATTGCCCGACACCGGCTTCAATTCGTACTTCTTGACGGTCTTTGGTCGGCCCGAATCGTCGAGCGCGTCGGAAGGCGAGCGTTCGGCAGAGGCGAATTTAGCACAAAGTCTGCATCTGTTGAACTCGGCCGAAGTGAAGCAAAAAACCGAAGGTCCACGGACGGCGAAGCTCGCCAGCGATTCGCGACCGCACGCCCTGCGCTTGCGTGACGTGTACTTGCAAGCCTATTCGCGGGAGCCGTTGCCCGAGGAAATCAACATTGCCACGTCCTATATCGAGCAAGTCAAAGATCAGAAAAAAGCCTACGAGGACATCTTGTGGGCGTTGGTCAATACGAAGGAATTTCTGTTCAATCACTAATTCCGAGCGGTGTATTGAGCATTTGCCCCGTTGTTGTTTGAACCTGCCAATTGATTTTCCCGCCCCCCGCCCGCCCCGGCAAAACAGGATAACACAGGACGCCGTTCATGCTGCGCAATTCGCCAACGTCCGTTTTTTTCTCCTTCTTGATCAGTGGCCTGCTGGGGTGTTGGTCATCAACGGCCCACGCACAGGTTCCTAGTCCATCGCTGCAAAGCATTTTTCCCGCCGGTGGCAAGCAGGGTGCGAAGTTTGAAGTGACCGTCAACGGGACAGACCTCGACGACGCGACCCAATTACAGTTTTCGCAACCCGGCCTGTCGTCCGAACCGAAAATGACGTCGGGCGACAACCCCAAGCCGATCCCCAAACAGTTTCTCGTCAACGTCACTCCCGAAGTTGCGACCGGCTTGTATGAGGTTCGTGTTGTTTCTCCTTACGGGATTTCCAATCCCCGCGCATTTCAGATCAATGCGTTAAACGAAGTTTTTGAAAAAGAACCGAACAATAATCGAGCGACGGCGAACGAGGTTGCGTTAAACTCAGTCGTCAACGGCGTGTCGGATGCCGAAGGGATTGATTGTTTTCGCTTCACTGCGACCAAGGACCAGCGAATTCTCATCGACTGCTGGGCCGAGCGACTGGACTCCCGCATGGATGCCACACTCATTTTGTATGATGCGAATGGCAACGAATTCGACCGCAGTCTCGATGTCTTTGGCCGCGATCCGTTTATGGATTTCACCGTTCCGGCTGACGGTCAATACACCATCGACTTGCACGACTTTTTGTATCGCGGCGGCCCCGACTATTTTTATCGGATGTCGATCAGCACGTTGCCCTATGTCGATTTCGTTTTTCCCTGCGCGGGCGAGGCGGGCAAGAAAAGCAAATACACTCTGTACGGACGCAACTTACCCGGCGGAACACCCGACAACACGGTCGTGGTGCATGGTCGCACTCTCGAAAAAATCGAAGTCGAGATTGAACTTCCGAGCGACGCCCTGTCGCGTCAGAGAATGCCCGTCAACGGCTTGATCGACCCGCGTGACGCTTATCAAGACGCCTTTTCCTATCGGTTAAAAACGCCGCAGGGAGAATCCAATCCGGTCAATATCTATTATGCGACCGGTCCCGTCGTGCTGGAACAAGAGCCGACGAACAGCGATCCGAACACAGCGCAAAAGCTGACGGTTCCGTGCGAGGTCGCCGGACAATTCAATCCCAAAGGGGATCGCGATTGTTTTGAATTTGACGCAAAAAAGGGAGAGGTGTTGTGGCTGGAAGTCATTTCGCAAAGAATGGGACTCACGACCGATCCGACGATGTTGATTCAACGGCTGAAGAAAGATGACAAAGGAAATGTACAAGTCTCCGACGTGGCGGAAGTCGACGACTACGTTCCGGAACGTGAAAAAAATCAACCGAACAACATTTTCCCCTTCGCCACCGACGATCCGGTTTATAAGTTGACCGTGCCTGACGATGGGACGTATCGCGTCACGATCAAAGATCAATACGGTGGCTCGCGAGGCAATCCTCTCATGGCCTATCGCTTTTCAATTCGTCCGGAAACGCCCGACTTTCGCCTGATGGCAATTTCCGAAGGGCCGATTGATGAGAAAAATCCTCAGCAAGTAAAGGTTGGTTCTCCCGTCGTTTTGAAGAAGGGTGCGACCGGTGTCAAAGTCATTGCCAATCGCACCGATGGGTTTGATGGTGAAATCAGTGTTGCGATCGAAGGCTTGCCCGAAGGACTGAGTTGCTCCGGCGTCGTCATCGGACCGAAAACGCACTCCGCAGTTTTGGTTATTTCGGCGGCGGAAAATACGCCCGCTTGGTCGGGACCACTCAAGATCGTCGGCCGTGCAAAAATCAAGGATCAAGAATTAGTGCGTGAGGCTCGTTCCGCCGCGATCTTGTGGAATGTGCAAAATCCGCAGAACGAACAAACTCGCGTTCGAATGACCCAGGTTGTTTCGCTCGGTGTCAATGCGCAAGACGAGTCGCCCGTCTCGATTGACCTGGGCGAAGCCAAACCGCTCGAAGTCAAGATGGGCGACAAGTTGACGATTCCCGTTAAGGTCACACGACGTGGCGAATTCAAGGGCAACTTGAAACTTCGCGCCGTCGGTCTCCCTAAGGAAATTGTCGCGGCGGAAATTGACATCGCACCTGCGGCGGCCGACGGTTCGTTCATGTTTGAGGCCAAAGCGGGCACTCCACCGGGAACGTACACGTTCTTCGTGCAAGCGACTTCGCAGATCAACTATCGCAAGAATCCCAAAGCGGCTGAGAAAGCGACCGAAGCCCAAAGGCTGGCCGACAAAACCGCAGTAGATGCCGTCGCTGCGGCCAAAACGGCTGCCGATCAGGTCGCTGCCGCTGTCAAGGCCATCGCCGACGCTGACGGTGGCGTGAAAGCCGCCAACGATCAGTTGCAAATCAAAATTCGCGAGGCGAGCGAGGCCGACAACGGGATCAAAACGGCGGGCGACCAACTACAGGCCAAGCTCAAACAACTGGCCGACGCCGACGTAGCCCTGAAAAATGCCGCCGACCTCATTGCCACCCAGAACAAAGAAACGCTCGATGCTGACAATGCGCTGAAAAGTTCCGTCGAGCAATTCCTAGCCAAGGGGAAAGAACTTTCCGACGCCGATGCAGCCTTGCAAGCGGCGAACGAAAAACTAAAGGTTGCGAATGACGCTCTGGCTCAAAAAGTAGACGACCAAAATTTGAAAGACGCGCAGGCAGCCGCCCAGGCCGCTCAAGCAGCAGCAACCGAGGTTCAAAAACAACGGACCGCCGCCAAGGAAGTCGCTGAAAAATCACTTGCCGAAGTTCAGACACGACAAAAACAAGCGACGGACCTTAAAGCCGCCGCCGAGAAAGCGCACGCCGATGTGCAAGCTCAGCAAAAACAACTGGCCGACGCCAAGACGGGTTTAGAACAAGCGAACGTGCAAGCCGTCGAAAAGCAAAAACAGGCGGCCGCTGCGAAAACGGCTGCTGACGCGGCCGTCGTCACTGCGCAGGCGAAACAAAAAACCTCCGCCGACGCCAAAACGAACGCGGAAAAAATTGCCGCCGAAGCCCAAGGCAAACAGAAAGCGGCCGAGGCCGAAAAGGTCGCTGCCGCACAAAGGGTCAAGGACGCCACCGAATCAGCCAAGCCCAAAAATGTGAACATGGTTTTTGTTTCCACACCGGTGACGGTCACGATTATACCGAAATAATTTATTGGCGCGTCGCGATTGTCGTCTTTCGCTCCGCGAAAGGACGTCCTTTCGCGAAGCGAAAG
>JAYUFG010000504.1:0-9283 GCA_043738845.1 Planctomycetaceae bacterium | reverse complement strand
ACCGCACGTCGGCAATCGCTTCGCCAATCGCCACCGTCGCCGAGTTTGATTTTGGACAGCAAGCGAGATAAATCACCGCCTGAGCCAACGTCAACTGACACTCTGGCAAGCCGACAAATTCGCACGCCTGCATCGTCGCGACCGCCAAAGTCAACGCCTGCGGATGGGCATTGCCGACATCTTCACTGGCAAGAATCACCAATCGTCGGGCGAGAAATCGCACATCCTCGCCCCCTTCCAACATGACCGCCAGCCAGTAGATCGCCGCATCCGGATCGGAACCGCGAATGCTCTTAATCCACGCGCTCGCGGCATCATAATGAGCATCTCCATCGCGGTCATAGTTGACCCCCTTTCGCTGCACCGACTCTTCCGCCAGCGACCGTGTGAACTCAATCGTTTGCGTGAGACTCGACAAGACGCCGATCTCAAGCGCACCGAGTGCCCGTCGCGCATCGCCATCGCTGACCTCCGCCAGAAAATCGAGCGCATCATCATGCAGCCGAACCTCGTACTGGCCCAATCCTCGTTCAGAATCGGTAAGTGCCCTTCGCAAGAGTGACTTGATTTCGTCCGGCGACAGCGGTTGAAACTGAAAGACGCGACTGCGGCTGACCAGTGCGCTCGTCAGCACGAAAAACGGATTCGAGGTTGTCGCGCCGATTAAGATGACGCCGCCGTTTTCCACGTCGGGCAGCAGGACATCTTGTTGAGACTTATTAAAACGGTGGATTTCGTCCACGAATAATAAGGTCCGCTGGGCCGTCGTCGCCAAGTGATTTCGGGCCGAATCGAGCGTTTCCCGTAATTCCTTCACGCCGCTGGTGACCGCGCTCAACTCACGAAAGCGGCTCTTGGTCGCCTGGGCCAAAAGTGTGGCCAACGTCGTTTTTCCGGTCCCGGGCGGGCCGTACAAGATCACCGATCCTAAGCGGTCAGCGGCGATCAATCGGCGCAGCAGCTTTCCTTCTCCGAGGAAATGTTGCTGGCCGACAAATTCGTCCAATGAGCGCGGCCGCATTCGCGCCGCAAGCGGCTCGGCCGTGCGGCGATTCGCGGTTTCCATCTCAGCGAAAAGTGACATGGAGATTTACGCCGGGTTCTCTAACTCAAACCCAGGTGCCTCAGCAATTCATTTTCGTCGGGCACTTGGCCGTTCGGAGTAGCCTGATTGACGACCTCTGGCAAGATGTCTTTCAAATGATTCAACGCATCGTCAGGCGTGGTGTTCATTTGATTGGCAATGTGTTTGACCCCATCCTCACCGAAAGCATCGGTCAATTGCTGGGTCGAGATTGGCTTGTTCGGACCGGTGCTGATCCAAGACTTCATAATGTCGCCCAGGCCTTTGCTTTGAAACAGCTTAATCAAACCGGCGAGTCCGCCGATGGCACCCAATCCGCCTGCCGCTTTTCCGAGGCCGCCAAGTCCTCCGAGGCCACCCAATCCGCCGGACGATTCTTCTTCGGACGGAGCGTGGGACGTGGCGTGTGGTTTCGCGGCGGCAACTGGGGCACTTGGATGAATAAGGTTAATGACTGATTTGAGAATCGATCCACCCATTTGTCGGCCCAACGACGAGGCGACCGATTTTTCGACACTTTCCATGAGACCCATAACAATGCTTCCTGTGTAAGACTGAGGTGGCAAAAAGTTGCCGGTTGGATTTTAGATCGTTCCCTCGAAAAGACCAGCAGCGACGTTTTCTATCCCTTAACTACTATCCGACATTGGCGGATTTGGCAAGGGTTAGAAACGGACCGGCCAGAGAGATTTTGACGGTCCGGCGAGACGCGAGGTTTTTCGCTCAGGACAACCCCACCGAGTTAGCGCGTTTTCCTACTGATACGTTCGTGCTTCGTCGGCATGAGGTGCCCCGTTGGCGAATGTCGAACCATTGGATGAGGTTTCCTCATTGGCCGTTGGTGTCGGGCGGATTGCCAGCAGCCGTTCCTGAGAACGAAAGCGATTTTCTGGCTCCACAGGCGTCGGAATTCGTGTGAACGAACCGTCCGAATTGAGAATTCGTGATTTTACATTCGCCCGCAAATAGGCCGGAATAATCTCGTGAAGAATTCGTTCCTTCAACTCGGGCGATTCAATCGGAAACATCACTTCGACTCGGCGAAAAAAGTTTCGTGGCATCCAGTCCGCGCTCGACAGATAGACTTTGCAATCATCGTCAGGACCGAACACGAAAATCCGACTGTGTTCCAAAAAGCGATCCACGATACTTCGCACACGAATGTTTTCCGAAATCCCCGGCAGCCCCGGCCGTAGACAACACGTCCCGCGATCAATAATGTCGATCTGAACGCCCGCCTGACTCGCGCGATACAACGCTTCGATCACCCGATGATCGACGAGTGAATTGAGCTTGGCGATAATTCTGGAAGATTTGCCGTCTTTCGCACGCTGCGTTTGCTCATCGATCATTTGGATCGTGCGACGTTGCAAATCGGTGGGCGCGACGACCAATTTTCGCCAGGCATGACCCTGTGAATAACCGGTCAACAAGTTGAACAATGCCGAAGCATCGGCGGCAATGTCCTCATTCGCCGTGAACAAACCAAGGTCGCTGTAAACTAACGCCGTGTTGGGATTGTAATTGCCCGTACTCAAGTGAACGTATCGCCGAAATTGGCTGGCCTCTTGTCGCACAATGAGCGACAGCTTGCAATGCGTTTTCAAATCGAGAAATCCGAACACGACATGCACGCCCGCCCGCTCCAGTTGTCGCGCCCAATTCACATTATTCGCTTCATCAAAGCGAGCCTTTAACTCGACGAGTGCCGTCACATGCTTGCCATTTTCGGCCGCTTGAATCAAGGCCCGCGTGACAGGCGAATCTCCACTGGTGCGATACAAAGTCTGCTTGATGGCCAGAACCTTTGGATCGCTGGCGGCCCGACTAACAAAATCGACAACCGGATCGAACGAATCGAACGGGTGATGCAGTAAGATGTCTCGCCGTGCAATCGTCGCGAACAGGTCATCACCCCGGCGGCGAATTCCTCGCGGCAATTGTGGCAAAAACGGCGTGTCGCGGAGGTGTGCCCGCTCTGGCAGCTTGGTCAACTCCATCAAGGCCGTGAAATCGAGCGGTCCGTTAATTCGATAGACTTCGCTGTACGAATCGGGCGAGCCATCCTTCGCCTCGCGGACTTCTTCCTCCTCGATAATCATCCTCAGCAGTTCTTCGCTCCCACCCGCAGAGACTTCCAACCGAACCGCCTCACCCCGTTGACGCGCCTTCAGTCGATCTTCGATCAGCCGCAACATGTCGTCCGACTCTTGCTCCAGCAGTTCGACGTCACTGTCCCGCGTGATGCGAAAAGTCGTCCACGAAGAAACATCGAATCCGCCGAACAATTCCGGCAACCACGCCGAGACGGCCTCTTCCAACAAAATGAATTGATACTCACCGGTCCCACCCAGCGGAACCAATCGCGGCAACACCTGTGGCACCTGCACGACGGCGAACATTTGCTTCGGGCCTAATCCGCTGCGGCGTTCCAACATCGCCGCCAAATACAATCCGCGATTGTGATAGCGAGGACTGGGATGTGCCGGATCGACGGCCATCGGCGTGAGAATCGAAAACGCTCGCTTGCGAAAAAATTTGTCGAGCGTTTCTTTTTGTGCATCGTCGAGTTCGTGAACCTTCACCAGTCGCACGCCCGACTGGGCCAACTGCGGCAAGATGGCGTCGTTCCAACAGCGGTATTGTTGTGCGACGAGTTCCTGCGTCCGTTTGCTAATTTTTTGTAGTTGATTGATCGGCAGCAAACCGTCGGGCGTATAGTCCTGTGGTGCCCCGTCGCCAAACGCTTGTTCTCGCAACCCCGCCACGCGAACCATGAAAAACTCATCCAGGTTCGAGCTAAAGATCGCCAGGAACTTCACCCGTTCCAGCAACGGGTTCGTGGCATCCTCCGCCTCTTCGAGTACGCGGGCATTAAAATCAAGCCAGCTTAACTCGCGATTGATGAAGGCGTCGGCGGCAAAAGTCTGTTGATCGAACACGATGAAGGCTCTGGGCTGACAGTGAAAACAGGCGGTTATTTAGGGGGCAATCTGCCGTACTCAATTGTATCTTATAAACCTCCCTCTGGCCGCCCATCCCAGATGGTCAAAAACAGCCGATTTTCACAGCAATTCACGAAACCCTCACAATCGGCCGGGTCCGTTTGAAAGGCCTTTTGTTGGCGAGAGCCTGTTTATACTGATCAAAGTTGCGATGAAATTCGCGGTCCGGTTCGTTGACAAAATGGCTCACTTTTACCCCCCGACAAACCGTCGGTGAAACGGTATAATGGGACCGCACACGTTGGCAATTCACGCTTCCATATTCACGGTCAACATGCGGCGCGATGACAACACGACGTTCCGTAACGAAACGTCCCGCCCAATAAGCATGAATCACCTATTCACGAATCACTGTCGCGACATTCCTCTGCGAACTCCGCGCCTCGGCGTGAAACTATTCTGGTTCACATTGGCCGCAGCAATTCTGCTCATTGGACCATCGTTGAAGGTGCTGTTCGCCGCACAGTCCGTCGCCCAGCGTGTCGATGAAAAATCGGCATTGCTCAAACTGTTGTCGCTCGATAAGAGTGGCGAGATAACCTGGGAAACAGCGGAGGGAAAATCGCCATCGTCGTCGCTCGAAAAACTGGTCCAATGGGGCGAGTGGAAAGAGCCAGGACGCGGTTCCATCGTGTGGCTCAGCGGCGGTGGATGGTTCGTCGGTGAATTGCTCGCACTTGATTCCGAACATCTCACGCTCGATTCCGATCTGTTCGGCGAAATGAAATTGCCCCTCGAACTACTGGCTGGTTGTACGCCCCATCCACCGAGTGATCGGACGGAACGCGACGCGCTCGGGCGAAAGATGTTGCAATCCAGCGGAAAAACAGATCGGGTCATGCTCGACAACGGCGACGAACTGACCGGAAAAATCATGGCCCTGAAAACCAACAAGCTCGAAATCCGCACTGCGAACGGGCCACTCACGTTGGAACTCGCGAAGGCTTCTTCGTTCATCTTCAACCCGGCCTTGGCGGCTGACACCCGACCGAAAGGGATGTGCGTTTGGTCCAGTTTTCAAGATGGTTCGCGATTGCGATTGTCGCAGTTGCAAGTCGATGACAAAAAGGTCCACGCGAACTTGCTCGGCGGATTTGAAGTCGCGGCCGATGCCAAGTCGCTCGTCGCGCTACAACCGGTCGGCGGAACCGTGACCTATCTCTCCGATGTGAAGCCCGACAGTTTCAAACATGTTCCTTACCTGCAACTTCCCTGGACATACGAAGTCGATCATAACGTTCTTGGTGGTCAACTCCGCTGTGATGGCAGGGCATTTCTCAAAGGTCTGGGAATGCACAGTGCCGCCAGAGTGACCTACGCCCTCGATCAGAAGTATCGCCGGTTTGAGTCGGAGATTGGCATCGACGACGCCACCCGCGGCAAGGGAAGTGTTGTGTTTCGGGTCTTCACGGACGACGGGTCGGGAACATGGCGAGATCAATTCACCAGTCCCGTCGTGCGGGGTGGCCAGTCGCCATTGCCCATTTCGGTCGACCTGTGGGGCGTTAAGCGGCTCAGCTTGCTGGTTGAATTTGCTGATCACGGCGATGAACTTGATCACGCTGATTGGTTGAACGCGCGGTTCGTGAAATAGTGAGTCAGGCCGTGCAGCACGCGAATTTACATAACATTCTGCCGCCCCGACAGCAATTGGCCGCTCCGGGGAAGTGGCCGGTCGTTGGAGAACGGGAACCAAAAGTCACGAGTGAGCCGTGGACGATTTCGGTTTTGGGGTGCGTTGTTCGGCCCCATGTTTTTTCGCTGGCAGAATTGCGAGCCTTGCCGCAGGTCGAGCGGATGATCGAAATTCATTGCGTCACTCGCTGGTCGAAACTTGGCGTGACATTTCGCGGTGTGCTATTGAGCGAAGTGCTAAAAATCGTGCGACCGACGAACGCAGCCAACTTTGTCTCGTTCGTTGCCCGCAGTGAACGGAACCACGATACGTCGCTGCCGCTGTCCAAGGACATGCAAGACGACGTGTTGTTGGTGTTCATGGCGGAGGGAAAACCGCTGGAGGAAATTCACGGCGGGCCGATTCGCGTCGTCACGCCGGGGCGATACTTCTACAAAAGTTTGAAGTGGCTTGAAAGGATCGAACTCTTGGCGGAGGATCGACTTGGCTATTGGGAACGCACAGCCGGTTATCACAACGGGGCCGATCCCGCGAAAGAAGAACGCTATTTTGCAGTGGGACTTTCCAGGAGTGAAGCAGCCGCGTTGCTTGCGGCCCGCATGATCGCCGGACAAGAATTATTGAACCTTTCCGCGAGTGGTCTCGAATTGAACCGACTGAATGCCCGTTCGGCACGGTTGCGTAACGCCGATTTTCGCAACTGTAAATTGCAACATGCGTGTTTTGACGGCGCGAATTTAACCAACGGGCGATTCGAGGGTGCCGATTTGCAAAATGCTTCGTTCTTGAATTCTGACGTGGAAGGTGCCGATTTCAGCAACGCAAATTTGACGGGCTGTAGCTTTCAAGGGGCGTCGTTATTGGCGGCGACTTTTTCGCCAGGCGTGAAAATCGACGGTTTGACCGAAGTGGTTGGATGAATTAGCGGAATCGGTCGTTTTTTTCACCGGCATCTTTACATCCTTAGAAGGGGGTGGGCATAATGGAGGCTCCCGCCTTTATCGGCAACGGCTCAATCCAGGAGCACGACCATGCCGCCTACCGAAAATTTTGATCCTTATCGCAAATGGCTCGGCATTCCGCCGAATGAGCAGCCGCCCCATCTCTATCGGCTGTTGGGGATCGCGCCGTTTGAAAACGATCCGGAAGTGATCGAGAACGCGGCCGACCAACGGATGGCCCACGTGCGGACGTTTCAAAGTGGTCAGAACGCGGCCGCCTCGCAAAAAATCCTTAACGAATTGGCAACCGCCAAAATCTGCTTGTTGAACGCCGAGAAGAAAGCGGTCTACGACCAGAAATTGCGGGCCTTTCTCAAACCGCAACCGGTAACTTCGGTCGCGACAGATTCTCCAGACAACCTGGACGAAGGCTCGTCGGTTGATATTGGGCAGTACGGAATTCCGACGGGAACGCGACACACGACTCCGCGTGGAAATCCCATTGTCCATTCAAAACCCCGTCCCTGGTCCAATCAAAAACTGGGTTTGGTCTTAGGTAGCATTGCAGCGGCGGTCGTCTTTATCTCGGGCGCGATTGTCATTCTCGCTTCGGGAAATAAGCGGGAGGAGACGGTGGTGAACCTCGATCCTGTGACCGAGAAAACGACCGTTAAAGATCACGAAAAAAGTAAAGGTAAGAACCATAAAAAGAATGGCAAGGGTGGTTCTGCGGAAGTAACGGATTCAACGGATCCGAACAAAGGTACGTCAGGCACCGAAAATACGCCGATGCCCGACTTAGAGCCGCTCCCGCCGACACCGCCCAAAATTGACCTGACACCCACGGTGGATCCACCCAAACCGGAAGTGATTCCGCCGACGCCGATGTTGGAACCGGTCAAGCCTGATCCGCTCAAACCGGAAGTGTTGCCACCGAAACCAAAGCGTCCGGCATTTTTATTGACGCCCGTATCGGATCGCGCCGTCAACGTGTTGGCGTTGATCGATCCGAAGACGCACAACATCGTCGGTGACTGGCGGATGCAGGGTACCACTCTGGTTTCCAGCAATGATCGTCCAGTGATCCAATTGCCCTGCTCGGTGCCCGAGGAATACGTCATTTCGATTTCAGCGATGCGACAGGACGGAACGGGGGCCTTGGCGGTGGGGTTTGTCTTTGGCGGAAAGCAGTGTCAGCTCGTCCTGGAACGTGCCACACATTGGATCGGCATCGACAAAATCGACGATGCCCAGGTAAACGAACTCCGTAATCCAACCGTCTGTGCAGGATACAAAGCCTTTCGAGGTTCCGCTCCGTCCGCGATCCATTGTATCGTGCGGCGAAATCAGATGACTGTGATGGTCGATGGCAAACAGCTTATTGACTGGCGCGGTACATCGGCGCGAGTTTCTCCCAACTATCAATTACCGCGCGGTGTGGTTGGTCTGTACTTGTTGAGCGAAACAAGTACGTTCGCAATCAGTCAAATTATGGTTACTCCGCTCGTGGATGGTCGTTTGCCTCTACCGAGTGAAGCCGACATCTCGACCGCCGATGCGAGACTCAGAAAACTCCTGCCCGATGCTGCGAAACTTAAAATCATGCCGCCGGATGATCGCTCTCGCTTGGCGACGGGCCTTTTCCAGAAAGCCGAAAATGTTTTGGAGGATGGTGCTGAACGTTACGTCCTATTGCGGGAGGCACTGGGCATGGCGGCCGAAGCGGGCAAAGTCGAGTTCGCTTGGAAAATCGCCGATGAATTTGCCCAGTGGTTTCCCATTGATCCGATTGAAAAATTGGCCGATGCTCTCGACCGGGCCAAGAAGATGCAGTTGCCCGCCGCTCTCTGTCGGCCCATCGCCGAACAAGTTGCCTGGCTGACGGACGAGTCAGTCGCTCGCAACAACGTGGCGGGGGCGGAAAGATTACTCCTCTTGGCGAAGAATTTCGCCTCCCGCGGGACCGACGCCCAACTTGGCACCGAATTGACGAGCCGCACGGGTTGGCTCAACATTCAAAAGCGCGAGGCGGAGGCTACGAAGAAATCGCAAGAGACGCTCACCAATTCAGACAACGATCCCGACGCGAATTTGGCGATTGGCAAGCGAACCTTACTCTCCTATGGCGAGTGGTCGAGCGCGCTGGCCTATCTCGCCAAGTCCGGTTCTGGCCCGTTGTCGGAAATCGCCCAACGCGATTTACAAAATGCCGTTTTGCCCGATCAGCAAATGTCGTTGGCTGACGACTGGTATAAACTTGCGCAGGCTTTGAAAAAGGACGACCCACTCGCCGCTCGCTATTATCGCCGAGCCAAGTATTGGTATGAATCGGCCGTGTCGAATTTGGCAGCGACCGACAAGACGTCGGTTGAAAAACGGTTGGGCGATTTGTCGCCTGGGACGGGACTTAACGCGGAAATTTACGCCACGCCAGGGGGCGTTTTCAAACAAGTTTATAAGAAACGAATCGATCACAAAATCGATTTCGATTGGAAAACGGACTCGCCCGACCCACCCCTTGTGCCGAAAAACGATTACGGTTTTCGTTGGTCGGGTTGGCTCGCTGTTCCGACGGCGGGCGAGCAGGTTCTCGTCATTGATTGCATTCATCAAGGTC
>JAYUFG010000503.1:0-24566 GCA_043738845.1 Planctomycetaceae bacterium | reverse complement strand
GCAAAAAGCCAGAGAATCTGCCGCAATTGAAACTCGTCAATCGCGCGGTGAAGGATTTGCCGACGACGACCTATCAGAATTTGCCCTATCGTGTGTGGCGACCAACGAGTGATGAGTTTCCGACGGTATTAGCCGAATCGTATTTGGTGGAGGAAAGTTCGAGTGCTACCAAATACATGGTCGATCCGGCGATCATGGGAAAACTCGACCGAACCGACGACGGCGAAAAACGCTCGTTCGTTTTTGAAGCTCCTAAGACGCAGGTCATGGCCCTGATCGTCAACACATTGGGCGGTTCTAATTTGCGGTGGGACTTAATCTTGGTCGGGGCGATGATTGCCGTCACTTTAGAGTTGGCCGGAATCTCTTCATTGACTTTTGCCGTTGGTGTGTACGTTCCGATCCAATACTCGACGCCGATCTTTCTTGGCGGACTCATTCGCTGGCTGGTTGACATGCGAACCGCGAAGCGCGACGGTCAAGGTTCCGGCAGCGAAGTCGAAAACATCGTCAAAACCGAATCCAGCCCCGGAGTGCTATTGGCGTCGGGTTACATTGCGGGTGGGTCGTTGGCAGGCGTGTTGATCGCCTTCTGCGCAATGAGTGAATCGATTCCCAAGATGCTTTCTCAATGGCAGTATCGGAAACACACCGTCACGCAAGATGCTCCCTTGGATCAAGTTCTCGCTCGCATGAGTGCCGACGAACTCGGCTTGGCCGCACCCTTGGAGGCACCGAAGAGTACGCCCGCAATCAAAGACCTGAATGCCGATCAGAAAAAGCAGCTTGACCTGTGGAACGAATTCACCAATAAAAAGAGCGAGATTGCGGGCCTCAACAAAGAGCCTTTGACAGCCTACTACGAAATCAGTAAAGGCACGTCGATTGCATTAAGTGCGAGCAAGGACAAAGCACCGCACGTCGTCGCCGAAAATACGCGACTTGGAAAACTGGTCGATGATCTTGCCGCCCAAAAAATTACCATTGCGGGCGACGAATTGCTTGACTTAAACCCGACGGCATTCCGCCCGCCGCAAACTTTGCCGAAGGATGCGGAGCTTCGCTTGCCGCAAAAAATCTGGCCCTCGCTTGCCGCGTTTGCGTTGTTGTCGTTAATTTTGATCGTGTTGGCGATCCGACCGACCGGTAAGACCGAGACGTAATTGAATTCAAACTTCCCCCTGACTTCGCACCCCACTGAAGGTTCTTTCATGTCACACATTATTTATCGTAACGCCACCCTGTTTCTGCTGGGAATGATTATGCTCTCCACGACCAACAACACCGCCCGTTCCGACGAAGGAATGTGGCTCTTCAACCGTCCGCCCGTGAAACTGCTCAAAGACAAATACAACTTCGACGTCAAACCAGAGTGGATGGACCATATCCAAAAATCGTCCGTCCGTTTCAATAGTGGTGGGTCGGGCGAATTTGTCTCCTCAAATGGTCTCGTGATGACCAATCATCACGTCGGTGCCGATTCCCTGCAAAAACTTTCCCCGCCGGGCAAGGACTACATCAAAACCGGCTTCTATGCCAAAACCCAATCCGACGAACTGAAGTGCGTCGATCTCGAACTCAACGTCCTAATGACCATCGAGGACGTGACCGACAAGGTCAACGCCGCCGTGAAAGCCGAGATGTCCTCCGCTGAATCGCAAAAAGCCAGGCGGTCGATTATGAGTTCGCTCGAAAAAGACTCACTCGACAAGACGGGCCTCCGCAGCGACGTGGTGACGTTGTATCAAGGAGGCCAATATCATCTCTACTGTTACAAAAAGTACACCGACATCCGTCTCGTTTTCGCGCCGGAAAAGGACATCGCCTTTTTCGGCGGCGACCCCGATAATTTTGAATATCCCCGCTACGATCTCGACATCTGCTTTTTCCGCGTTTATGAAAATGACAAGCCCGCCAAGATCGAACACTTTCTCAAATGGAGTGCAAGCGGGGCCGGCGACGGCGAGCTCACGTTTGTCTCGGGCCATCCCGGCCGGACGGATCGTGGCAACACGATCAAGCATCTCGAATATCTCCGCGATGTTTCCATGCCGCTGCAACTAAACCATTTGCGTCGCAAGGAAATCCTGCTCAAGAATTATGCCGACCGCAGTTTGGAAAACCTGCGTCAGGCTCAAGAAGAACTCTTCGGCATTCAAAACAGCCGCAAAGCACGTCTCGGCGGACTGGCCGGTCTGCAAGACCCGACCGTCTTTGCGCAAAAGCGGGCCGAAGAAAAAACGCTCCGCGACGCCGTCGCCAAAGATTCGCAGCTAAAGGCCAAGTACGAAAAAGCCTGGGACGACATCGGCGAGACGCTGACGATTTGGAAAGAAATTCAAAAGGATTACAACCTGATCGAGCGGGGTGCCGCGTTCAGTTGTGAACCTTACGGGGTTGCTCATTCGCTCGTCCGTCTGGCGGCCGAAAAACCGAAGCCGAACGGCGAACGGCTGCGTGAATTCCGCGAATCGAATCTCGAATCGCTCTATCAGGAGTTGTTTTCCGACGCCCCAATCTACGACGAGTTGGAAATTGCCAAACTGGCCGATTCGCTCGGCTTTTTCATGGAACAGGTCGGAGCCGACGACCCGACCGTTATCAAAGTTCTCGCAGGCAAATCGCCCCAAGAGCGGGCGGCCCAACTCGTTCGCGGGACCAAGGTTAAGGACGTCGCCGTGCGGAAGAAATTGGCCGACGGCGGTCAAGCCGCCATCGACGCCGCCAATGACCCGATGATTGACCTCGTGAAAATGATCGACGCTCGCGGCCGAGAGTTGCGAAAAACCTACGAGGAAAAAATCGAGGAGCCGCAACGTCAAGCCTATTCTAAAATCGCGCAAGCCCGTTTCGCGATCCTGGGCGAGAATCAATATCCCGACGCGACATTCACGCTCCGCTTGGCCTTTGGCGTCGTGAAGGGCTACACCGAAAATGGCAAACAAGTTCCCCCCTGGACGACGATGGGCGGGACATATACTCATGCCGAAGCCCACGGTAATGTCGATCCGTTCGCCCTGCCGAAGCTTTGGCAAGATCGCAAGAACAAGCTCAAACTCGACACGCCGTTCAATTTCGTCAGCACCGCCGACATCATCGGCGGCAACTCGGGCAGCCCCGTCGTGAACCGGGCCGGTGAACTCGTCGGCATCATCTTCGACGGCAACATCCAGTCCCTCGTCCTCGACTTCGCCTTCACCGAAGAACAAGCCCGCGCCGTCGCCGTCCATTCCTCGGCCATCGTCGAAGCCCTGCGCAAAATTTACGACGCGGAGAAGTTAGCGGATGAGTTGGGGATGTAGTATTAACAACCATTCGCGGCGAAAAATCAACGTCGCTGAATTGTCCTCGTGGATGGGAACCAACGGAGCGGACCCGCTTGGGGGAAGTTGGCTGTTTGGATCGGCCTTTCACAACGCGAAGTAGCAAGAACTTGTGGGAGCCGTCCTTCACGCAATTATTTGAAGCGGATAGTAAATGGGTCAGCGAGAAATGCCCATCGTTTACGCAATAACAAGACACATTGTTCGTTCCAAGTTCTCGGCGACTCCGAAGTTTCCTTCTACGATTGCATTCATGGACTGCCGTAGCTCCCTATATCCTCGTTTTGCGATACGGCAGAGTATCCGATCCGACTTGTAGTCGAATTCCGGATTGATTCGTTTGATCGCGTGATATTTCAGTACCGCACCGAAATCCGCTTGTAAATGATCGACGTAGTGAGTGGATTTCAACACGGTTTGGGCGTAGCCAAAATCACGATCCTGAATTGCCCAAATCGCTCGATTGCAGTTTGCTAGTCCGTGGAATTCGGGCATAGCCTTCTCGATGAGTTGAAATTCTTTTTTGACAGAGTTCGTGATCGGTTGCCCAATTGCTGTTCGGAACATTTGGGCGGCGATACCATCGAGGTACGGTCCTTGTGCCTGTTGAAAATGCCCATCAGCTTGATCTCTCATGCCCATTAGCAAACACAATTTCGCCAATTGTAAATGCACATCACAATCGCGAGGATACTTCAAGTTAATCTCAGTCAATAAATCATGTGCTCTGGTGAATCTCCGTGTCATCCGGAAAAGAAAGGCTGTCGCCAAGGAGTAAATCTTTGTCGGCCCTTCTTCCAGTTCCGGAATTATTCGTCGAATCGTGTCATAGCGATGGATCGCCTTGTCGTACCGACCGCTCTGTTTGTTCGCTTCGGCCAAGCCAGCAACGGCCGAATGATATTTTGGGTCGAGTTGCAAGACGCCCAAAAGTCGTTCCCGAGCCGCACGTAGATTGCCCATTTTTCGATGGAGAGTGCCGAGTCCACAAAGCGTTTGCGGTTGATGTTGGATGTCTGGTATTTTCTCGTACATTTGGAGAGCTAATTCATAGTCGCCCTTTGCGACCGACGTTCGAATGATTTCTAGCTGAATTAAATTATCTCTTTCCCCATTGTCGAGCATTTTCGCTTTGTTGTAACACGAAAGTGCTTCCTCGTATTTACTCAGATCGCGTAATTCGTTTCCAATTTGAATATAATAACGAGCGTCGATTCCTGCGGGATAATCCAAAGCACGCGTCAAGCACTTATAGGTAATGTCGCGACGTCCTTGAGTTCCACATTTCGAAGCAATATTGCAAAGAGACTTAACAACGTAGGAGTAATCGCCTGTGTTGGCTGTCTGGCTTTGTATAAGCTGGTCGAGAATCTGTTGTGCGGGCTGGTCACTTCCCTGACCAAACAAAGTTGCAATTTTCTCAATTTGGCTCTCAATGCGCTGAAATTCAAGGTGATTTTCTGAACGCTCCCGTTTACGATCAACAACCAATGGCCGAGGCCGCGATATCCGTTGCTCGTCCGATGAGGCCTCATTTTCGATTGCTTCCGATTTGACGGGAGTTGGTGGTGTCGATCTATCAAGCGATCCGGCAGGCAAGTTTCCCGAATATTCTGATATGAACTTTAAAACGATTCTTGGATTGCATACTTGTGTCAGACGCCCATCCAAAACTATACTCTTCTTCAATACCTCGACATCAGCTTGAGACCTCCCCTCTGTGACAAGTCGCCGGAATACGCCGAAATTTAGTAGAGCTCCGAGAACATTGTTATTGCCAGCTTGCAGGACCATTGAATCATTGCGGATATTTAGCCAAGCAGAATGCACCTTTCGAACAAGCGGTTGGGAATCCAAGACGAATTTCACCAAATCTCGAACTCGCCTCGAATCTTTTGCGGCTGATGTCGCCGCGTCCGAGTTTGCTTCAATCGGCAGAGGCGATGAAAGCATTATGTCCAACACATAATCACGACGGAAATCGTTCATCAACAACTCATCGAGTTCCCAGGCGATGTCCTTTCGAGTTTGATCGCTTATGCTACGGTCAAACAATAAAATCGTGAAATCGAGGGCGAAGGAGTTGTCTTTGTATTCGGCAATCAGTCGAATTGCCTCATCCTGAGTCGTGACGCTGGTGATCGCCGTATCGGGAAACCGGTTTACGAAGTTGCCTGCGACGATTCGCTTACCTTTTTCCAGTGGAGGCAAAACCAACACGACATCGTTCTCGGCTTGACGGAGAACGCCTGCGTACCCATCGCGAGGTGATATTAAAACAAGTTGCTCGTTCGGTGTTGTCACGATTTTACCTCAAAGTGAACCCCATTGCATTTCTCTTTGATCGTTTGTAGAAGCAGACGTTCTTTTCGTGTAAGGTTCGTTCCATCAACTCGAACGGACTCGAAGGTGTGTGCGGTCATCGGCCCGAAAACATGCACTTCAATAAATCGATCATCTTCTGCGCGAGTTGAATTTGCAAGTAAAATCCCTGGAAAATCGGCTTCAACCGTCGACGGCTTTAGTTGACCGGCGAACACCGATACGCATATTCTGCTCCGGTTTCCCCAAGCGCACCTTAAGAAACTCGAAAAATCGTGATGATCGGCATATAGTACGGCGGTATTGCCTTCAAAACAGGACGCCCGGTGAGCGATCATCCGTTCTGCGAGTTGCACAGTGCAATTGCCGTAGTTGACAAGTGCATTTCCGTTAAGCGATAGGGAAGCGTAGTGAATCTTATCTAGATGATGGTGAGAACCGAGAAGCTCGATTTCCGCCTGTGGTCGAAGCGTGTCCCAGTTTAGTTTTCCGGCCGCTGTCGTATTTAACCGAATGCGTTCGAGGTCATAGTACGTCTCCCAAAGTTGCGAACCTGTCGCAAGTTCACGAAAAAGTCTCAGAATCTCGCAGGCAAATATCGCAACACTTTGATTGCAAGCTGCGGTAAATTCATTGAAAATAGCTTCGCAGTTTCGATTCTTGGACTCGGCCAGTGCTTTTTCATAGCGAGAATTAAGCTTATTCAGTTCGAAGGCATTCTCTGCCAACGCCACATTTGGAAATAGTTGTGGACGCCCACAATGGGGGCAAAATGTGCGACTCACGGGTATTTCGTGGTTACAATCGTTGCAAACCCTTGCGCGAGGAGGTTTTGATGGTATCGCCGAAGTTGCCATTTTTGCGTAGGACGAGGTTTGATTTTCCAAGAAGGGGGGCTCCCCCCAGCCTAATTGATATTGCGTCGTTCATCCAGGGCAATCGAACGTCGATTCCGGCTATTTTTCGGCTCGGAAATGTGCTGCCGAGAAAGACTTTATGAAAAAAGCGACTGTGCAAATTTATAACTACGAGAAAACTTGGTTTTTAAGGCTCGATTGCCCTGCCCAGTTCCGTAGATCGGACCGTGGCCTGGCACGTTCGTATTCGCCATTGACTTGGTCTCCATCCGCCCGATATTCGCCGCTGGCGTGTTGCCCCTTGCCCGCAGTGATGCCCCGCCCCGTTCGCGTCGGTCGCTTCCGCTGATGTCGAGTCCCTCACGCCCATTCATGGGCGTTTCCGCGCAGCAGTATTAGGCCCGCCGTTGACGGCGGGTTTTCGGGGCGCGACCATCATTTCCGTCGAGCCGTTCGTTAGCCCCATTCATGGGGCTTCTGTTCGGGCTTGAGCCGTTCCCGCTTGCGTAGCAAAAACGGCTACAGCCGCAACAACCTGTAGCCCCATAAATGGGCTACACACAGGAGAACGATCCTGACCCGGCATAAATGCCGGGCCTAATACCGCTGCGCGGAAACGCCCGTAAACGGGCGTGACACGGTACTTCCCATCACGTCCGCAAGGGTAAGCGTCAATTTTACGCAATGTCGAAATTTGCATATCGTTTTGCTTTTCCAGTTTGAACAAGCTCGGTTGCTTGATACCGATGGCGTCGGCAACTTCTTGTTGGCTCTTCCCCTGCAATTGGCGGATTTCGCTGAGCAACAACTCCCGCAGCAATTTTGAGTGCGGACGGCTGCCCGCTGCCGGGTTTTCTTGTTTGTCGTCCGCTTGACCAAATCGTCGAAGAACTTCGCCATGTTATTTCCATGAGGTGGAGTCAAAGGGCAATCGCAACATCGTCGTTTGGCGAAAGTCGTCCCCCCGAAACCGACTCCCGACCCCCTTCGCAATGCCCATCGACCGAGCGTCACGCCGCCGATACACACATTTTGCGACCATGCTTAGCACTCTTGGGACGTGATTGGAACAGTAGTGTATCAATGTGCGGCCACAGGCCTGACCGACGATACGGCCACTATTTTTTGGGGTTTT
The DNA here is from genome assembly GCA_043738845.1 of Planctomycetaceae bacterium. Lineage (GTDB taxonomy): Bacteria > Planctomycetota > Planctomycetia > Pirellulales > DASRSE01 > DASRSE01. The sequence continues at coordinate 16,929 of JAYUFG010000503.1, read as the reverse complement.
CCTGGTTCTTTCGGCTCAGAATGGCCAGTTGCACGCCATTCACGCATGGGATAGTATGAACATGTCCGCAAGTGCGGGCGACTCATTTTATATCATTGGCTGCTCGTTCTTTGGGAGGAACCGCACTATGCGTCGGATCGGAAAAATTGTCCTGGTGTGGACGATGGTTGTACTGTTGTCGATTGATTCGGCATCGGCTTGTCGTTGGCTGTGTGGTCGATGCTCTTATACGCCTTGTTGTGAGCCGCGACCTTGTTGCCCGCAAACGTCATGCTATCAGGCACCCACTTGTTCGCAGCCGTCATCCTGTTGCCCGGCACCAACCTGTTGTCAGCCGCAAACGTACTCTCAGCCAGCAGTGAATTGTCCGGCCTGTAGTGGTGCGACGAGTAGCTCGCCGCCGGTTGGTGTGCCTTCCGCACCGGCCACGATGGCACCTCCCGCGCCTGTCGGGCCGGGTATCACCGACCGACCTCCACCGGCCCCCAATCCGGATCCCGATGTTCCGAACATAACGCCACCGGTCGAAACGCCGATGGTCAATCCGACCGGTGGATTTGGTCCGCCGAAAGTTGGACCGTTTCAGCCGAATGAAAAGCCGATTGAGCCACCCCAGGTAATTCCTGCTGAAAAAGGACCAGAGACGGCCAAGCCGATCATCGAAAGTCCGTTTGAGGTTCCGTCTGAACCGAAAATTCCTGCGAAGGAAGATCCGAAGGAGACGCCCAAACCTTTCGTTGAAGATGTCTTTGGTGCTCCAGCGAAGGAACCTGTTCCACCGGTCGAAAAACCAGTGACGCCACCGGTTCCCGAAAAGCCAACCACTCCGCCCGTGGACGACCCGTTTGGTCTAAACATGCCGGAAAAATCAACGACCCCACCAGCGGTTGAAAAACCGGCGACACCGGCGGTCGATGATCCGTTCGGCGCACCTGCTCCAGAAAAGCCAGCCACGCCCCCTCCGGCAAAACCGACCACTCCCGCCGATGACGACCCCTTCAAATCGTCGCAAGCTCCGGCTGAAGCAGTGCAGTTTGACGTCGCACGTGAATGGTCCGATGCGTCGGGCGGGTTCCGTGTGACCGCCCGGTTGACACAGATTCTGGACGGCAAGGTTCGCCTGTTAAAAGAGTCGGGCAAGTTCACAACCGTTTCCATCGCCCGGCTTAGCTCGGCCGATCAACAATTTGTGCAACAAGCCATCGCTCAATTGGATCGCGGTGAAAAACTCGCGCAAGGAAATTAAGTTTCGACGCACGGGCGAAATAAAACGCAATCTGACGGTCATCCAAAAAACGCGGGGATAGGTTCCAGGTGGACCTATCCCCGCGTTCATTTTACGGCGCAATGTTTTGTCGATTCGCAAAGAACGTTGTCGATTCTGCTATCCTGGCGGTAGCGTGTCCGTGGGGAGGTCATCCGGCGGAAGGTCGAGTTTCACGCCGTCCGTCGCGTCGGGCAAGGGTGGCAACGCGCCGGGCCTGGGAAACGCTGTCTCGGGAATCTCACTGACCAATCCGCGTCGATCCGCTTCCCGCAACAACGAGTACGTGCCTGGTCCCGATTGCTCACTGGGGCAACGTCCCCAATAAACCTTTTTGTACGGGTTGTAGAAATACAAGTGTTGTGGCTTAGCGGGAAAAAACACAACCATGTGGTGTTTGAACCCGTCGTAGTCGGTCGTCGGCTTATAATACAACTCGCGATAGAAGTAGTTGTCCTTCGTGTTCTTTTGCCACTCTGAATAATACTGTCGCACCGCAGCCGGTGCCCCGCTCGCGGTTTGAATACCCGGCGTGACGAGTCCCACAATTGCGAACAAGCTCCAACAGAACCAATGGGTGTGCATTTTGTTCCTCCGCAAAAAGAGTTTATAAGTGCCCGGTGCCCACGCACCAAGCCACCATCTAGTATGATGGATCGTCCGGACAAAATGCAATCGCTAAACTAAATCGGTGCAAAATCATGTGGAAATATCGTGAATTGTCACTCCGCTGGTTCTTCCCACACCGACCGATAACCGCCGACGGTTTCACAATGTTCCAATAGCCGCGAGTAAAACGGACTTCCACCAAGGGTCGCGCTGTCGCCGATGATGATAAGTTTCCGTCGGGCACGGGTCAGGGCGACGTTCATCCGCCGGAGTTCTCCCAGGAAGCCGATTTCACACTCAGGATTCGACCGCACGAGTGAAATCAGGATGGCCTCTTTCTCCCGCCCCTGAAATCCGTCGATGCTGTCGATCTCCAGTCCCGGCACCGACAACATTTCCCGCAGCAATCGAACCTGCGCGGAATACGGACTAATGATCGCGATCTCACGCGGAGCAACGCCACATTCGAGCAACGCTTGGACTTTGCGAACGGCCAACGCGGCCTCTCGCGGGTTGCGACGACTCTCGCCATCTGGCTCAAGTTCCTCGTCGTACTCCGCCCCGGCGGTGTCAATGAACTCGACCGGAAATTCCGTCGCGGGCAATGCCGTCACATGTTCCAATTCATGCAGCAAATGTTCCCGCACCGCCGCGTCGGCGATTAAATCTCCCTGATAAAACTCCCGCGAGGAAAAAGACATAATCGCCTCGTGCATTCGATATTGCACGCTGAGTTTACTGGAAAAGTTTTGCCCACGCAGGGTCATCAGCCGTTCAAACAGACTCACGCCGAAACCTTGACCGCCCGCCTCTTTGCTTAAAATCGTCGGCGGAAGCTGGCAATGATCGCCCGCCAGGACGAGCTTGTCACACCGCAGCAAGGGAATCCAACAGCCTGGTTCGGTGCTTTGACAGGCCTCATCAATGATGGCCAGATCAAACCGCCGGTCGCCGAGCATGTTGTCGTCCAGGGCGGTCGTCGTCGCACACAACACGTCGGCCTGATCGAGAATATGCTCGACCGCCTGCGCTTCGAGCCGTCGTGCATCGTCGAGTAAAGCTTTGGCTTCTTGTCGCATTTCCCGTTTTTCGCCGGGTGCGGGTTTGGCTCGCGTGTACCGATCCGCTCTGCGGAAGAGTTGCAACGCTTCCTTGATGAGTTTATGTGAGAGCCGCACATCGTCATGTTCCTCGACCAGAAGATCGAGCGTGTTCGCCCGCAGTTGCGGCAAGACTCGCGCCGGATGTCCCAATCGCACCGCGCGTTCTCCTTTGGCGAGCAGCCGCTCCAGCATGTTGTCCACCGCCAGATTGCTCGGCGCACATGCCAAAACTTTTTTTCCACGGCGCACCGCGCGGCGAATAAGCTCCACGACGGTCGTCGTCTTGCCTGTCCCCGGCGGTCCGTGAATCAAGGCCACATCCCGCGCGGATAAGGCCATCCGCACAGCATCCCGCTGCGAGTCGTTCAAACCCTGGTCGAGAACCGGTTCGACCAGATCGGCGTCGTAGGCGGGCGGCCGTAAGCCGAGCAGGACATCGCGCAGTTGGGCAAACCGATTCGCCCTCGCATTTTTTCCCCGTAATAAAGCGGTCCTTTGCCGCTGGGCCGAGACATCATCGCCCGCCAAATCAACCCGCCATTTTTCGACGTCGCCCATCTCCTCCGGCAAATGTGTCAACGCGACGGAGATACCATGCTCGTCCCGTTGACAGATCACGCCGCGAAACCCGCTCGACGATTTTCGTTGATCGTGTTCCACATCCGCCGAGAGCAGGACGGGACTTCCGACATCCAAACGGGTCCAGGGAAGCGGCGACCGTCGCGGCTTGGCTAGCTGTAAAATATATCGGCCACCTAAACCGGCGTTCTCGTCGATGATCCGCAAATCGACGAGCGTGTTGCCGGTTCGTTCCGCATCGGCACCGGAAAATTTCCGCGTTTGCTCGGCCGCTCGTCGGGCCTGTGCGGTACTTTCCAATTCCAACAGCCGCATCAGCCGGGTGAAATGCTCATCAATGACGGGAACAACAGCCAAGCGAAACGCCTCCTTATCGCGAACCGAAATAAAACAATACCAAGCCCAACGCGACATTGCGAACGGCGTGCGGCGCGAATTCTAAATGTCCTGACAAATAGATTCCGGCGGTGTAGATCGTCACGAACAAGACGCTCACCGCCTTAATATCTTCCCAACTCGCCAAGCCCAATGACGCCGCCTTACCCTTGGTCCACCACCGCATAAAGCTTTGCACGGTAACCCCCAGCAAATACGCAAACACCACGCCGAGAATCGACAACGCCGAGGAATGCAGCAGGCGGTCGTCGTAATAGAGATACGCCGCCAGTCCGGCGAACGCCAGCACCAGTAGCACGCGAATGCTCCCGCGCGGCAGGAACAACGGTCGCGGCTCCGGCGCGAGATGCCCTTCTAATTCCAGACGGCGAACGACCTCTGGGGCGAGGTGAATAAACCGTCGTGAGGAAAAATAGTGGGCCAGCGCGATCATCAGGGTTTCCGTCCACAGCGATTCGACCTCGTGCTTGCGCAAGACTTCGACAACCACGACGGCGACAACGAGCAACGTCAAGATCGCCCGCACACTACCCGGCGGAAGCCCCAGCGGCGGCCGCCGGCGCAGGTGGGCAAACGGTGACGGTTGCGGCGATGGTGGTGGTGAAGTCGATGAATCCATGACCGGTTTTCGCAAAACTATCGTGACAAACTATCGTAGGTCAGGCCTGCGGCCTGACAATCAATGTACGAGGAAACTTTGTCAGGCCACAGGCCTGACCTACGAATTGCGAACTACAGCTATGACGAGTGACCTAGCGGGCGAGTTCCTGTTTGCGGCGGAAGTAATATCGCTGGACTTCCGTTAAGCAACAACGGCCGCTCGGCGATTGGGTCACACACTGAGCGGCTGGCGATTGCGATTTTTTTAATAGTTCGCGAATTCGCGCCGGCGTTCCGTTCGACAAATCGTCCTCAACATCTTCAACGGTCAAGCCAGAACAACCGCACATCGGTGCGTCGGCGTCCTTGGGATAGATTGGCCGAGACAATTCGGTTGTCGTGAGCAGACGCTCGTAGTGATCGAAATAGGCGACCTCGCATTTGGCAAAGGGGCAAAATAAAGCTACATCGCCCAAGTCCTCGGCGTGAGCGGGCTGGACGTGCGAAATCAACGTCGCTTCTGACACTGGGATTCCCAGCGACCCACAGCGGGGGCAATGGGCGTGGCTGCTTTGCTCCGGCTCTTTGACAAAGGCTTTGTTCATGCCTTCATCTTACGCGACGGAACGCTCCTTTTCTATCGGGCCAGATAGGCTTTTCGCTGCTTCTCTGGATAACGTTCAATCGCGTACCGCAGCGTTGTACGGGGCATTTCCGTCACGTGTTGATCGAGAAAGGTCTCCAAAACGGCCTGGTCCTTTTTGCCCACCTCACGCAACATCCAACCGACGGCCTTGTGAATCAAATCTTCGCGGTCATGCAAGAGTTGCTTGGCAATTTGCAGCGTTGGTGCGAAATCGTTCTGCCGGATCATCGACAGAGTCGCGACGATCGCGATCCGCCGTTCCCACAGGTTTTTAGAACGCGCAAGCTGAGCAAGCAACTTGCGACTCTTCCCGTACAGATGCACACCAACAATTTGCGGTGCCGAGAGATCGACCAAATCCCAATTGTTGACGAATTGGGCGTTCGCCAAATACAGGTCGAACAGTTTCTTACGTGCCGTCGCACTCCCCGACTTGAAGTTCTCGACCCAGACGATGAGGGCCAGCACTCGTTCTTCATGGATCGGCGAATGGAGCAGCTTCAAGGTTTCCGCTGTGGACAGGTCGCGAAAGTCCCTCGCGATTTTTCGCAACACCGGCACCCGCACGCCAATGAACACGTCCCCTTCGCCATATTCACCCGGCCCCAACTTGAAAAACGATGCCTGATTTTTAGCGACCTCGTCGGTGGCGCAATCACGAAGGCGTTTTTTTGCAGCCGTAGCGGTCAGATGGCTATTTTCCGATTTGGGCGGCATCACGACTTGTTTGAAAGAAAAATTTAATTGCCGACGGAATTCATCGACTTGGTTTGAGAACCGCAGACAGGACGTTAAAAATGCTACCGATTATTATCATAACTCATGGAAAGTTTCTCGCGTTGAGTCTATGCTAACTTCTTCCGGCTGACAATTCCGTTTTCACCCCAGGACGGAACGACTGGTCGCCGCCAACACATCTGCCCAACAAATATCGCCATCGGTTCGGCTTGACTTCGACCAACCGCTTGCCTCCATGATCTCCGTCACGAATTTATCTTTGCGTCAAGGCGATTTTACGCTGCACGAGGTTGCGCTCGAAATCGGTCGTGGGGAATACGCTGTGTTGATGGGAAAGACCGGTTCCGGTAAAACGTCGCTGCTCGAGGCGATTTGCGGTTTGCGGAAAATCCAAAGCGGCACAATCACGCTCAGTGGACAGGACGTTACGTTCTCCAAACCGGCGGTGCGAGGAATTGGATATGTGCCGCAGGACCGCAGCTTGTTCAACACAATGACCGTGCGTCGGAACTTGTCCTTTTCGCTCACATTGCGGCGGTGGCCGAAGGGGGATGTTGCCGAGCGGGTGAGCGAATTGTCCGAGACTCTCGGTATTGGTCATTTGCTCGACCGCTATCCGGCCGGTTTGAGCGGTGGAGAGGCACAGCGAGTGGCGTTGGGTCGAGCTTTAGCCATGCGGCCACAGTTGTTACTGTTTGACGAACCTCTGTCCGCGCTCGATGATGAAACTCGCGAGGAGATGTTCGCGTTGCTACTGACGCTCAAGAAAAAATCCCCGGTGACGGTTTTGCACGTCACCCACAGCACTGAAGAGGCCAAGCAGTTGGCGGATCGCGTGCTTGTGTTGCACCAAGGAACCGTGACCGAGCGGACCAACGGAACACTTAGCCCATGAAGATCACCGTTCAATATTTTGCGCAGTCTCGCGTGACGGCTGGTTGCTCGACGGAGGAGTTTGAGTTTGCATCTCCGCCACTTGTTCGCGACGTATTGCGAAAAATTGTCGAGCGTCACGATTCATTGCGGTCGATTCTCTGGAGTTCATCTGGCGAGCCGCAGCCGTCGCTGCTGGTGTTCGTCAACGACAGCCAAGTTCGCGCCGATGCGCCGCAACCGATTCCAGGCGATTGCACCTTTACACTGTTGCCGCCTATTGGTGGTGGATGATTCGATGTCAGCGAGTGAGGAGCGGCGCATCAATGACTGTGCCCTGGTCGCCTTTCACTCCGTGAAAGGACGTTCGTTCACTAAGATCGTGCCAACTTTTAATGTATAACCGCCCATGAGCGAATTTCCCAACCTAACCGACACGGAACGAGAGATATATTCCTGGCAAACGACGATTTCCAATTTCGGCGAAGAGGGGCAGCAAAAGCTGAAAGGGGCGAGGGTGCTTGTTTCGCGCTGCGGCGGGGTCGGCGGGGCGGCCGCCTATTTTCTCGCAGCGGCGGGCGTCGGCAAGTTGGTGCTGACCCATGCGGGCAATTTGCGACCGGACGATCTCAATCGCCAGATTCTGATGACGGACGACTGGATTGGTCGGCCGAGAGTGGAATCAGCTCAACGACGACTGTTGGAACTGAATCCGCGAATGACGATTGTCGCCGTCCCCGAAAACATTTCGGAAGAAAACGTCGATGCTCTCGTTCGCGATGTTGATCTGGTCGTGAGTGCGGCACCACTATTCAGCGAGCGATTGGCGATGAATCGCGCGGCCGTCGAGCAACAAAAGCCCCTCGTCGATTGTGCGATGTACGAATTGGAGGCCCAACTGACGACCGTTCTGCCCGGCCGAACGGCCTGTTTGGCGTGTCTTTATCCGCAGGAACCGCCAGCATGGAAAAGGCGTTTCCCCGTCTTTGGCGCGGTGGCTGGCATGATCGGGACGCTTGGAGCGTTGGAGGCCATAAAAATCATTTCGGGCATGGCCGCACCACTGATGGGAAAAATGTTGCTCGCCGATTTGCGTTTGATGGCGTTTCGCACGGTGGCTATTTCACGCCGATCAGACTGTGCCGTCTGCGGCACAACCGAATCGTCGGATATTAAACAGTGACGAGAGTAGCTTCAATCGACTCAATAATTATTGCGTTTTCTTCTTCTTCGTTCTTGCCTTTTGCGTTCTGACTTTCCTAAATCGCCTCTCCGCCCCGTTCGCCGGTGCGAATGCGGACGCAGTCCTCGAGCGGGAGGACGAAAATTTTGCCGTCGCCGATTTCGCCCTTCGATCCAGAGCGGCCCCCTTTGATGATCGCGTTGATTGTCGGCTCGACGAAATCATCGTTGACGGCGATTTGCAATTGGACCTTACGGAGCAGGTTCACGGTGATCTCGTGGCCCCGATAGAGTTCCGTATGGCCCTTCTGTCGGCCAAAGCCTTGGCAATCCATCACGGTCAGACGGACGACCTCGACCTCGTTTAAGGCGGTCTTAACCGCTTCGAGTTTACTGGGCTGAATGATGGCGATAATCAACTTCATACGGACGATTCCTCGGGAAGATACCCAGTTGGGCGGTAATGGAATCGTAGCCAGCGGGGGAGGGCGGCTCAAGGGGGGAATGATGAATTCGGAACGATGAATGATGAATAAGCGAAAGGCGATGAGTATCCGATACTGGATTTGTCTCTTCAAATACAATTCATCGTTCATAATTCATCGTTTCTTAAAATGCCCCGGCCTGGGCAGACTAGGCGGAGCGTCCACCCAAGCCAGAGGGCATCCTTCTGGCCCAGGCAAGAGCCCGAAGTTTTTGCACTTCCGCCGTGTATCAGCCGCCTGGCGGTGCAACAACAAAGGGAATTTCAAATCGCGGGCCACCGGCATAACCAGTGCCCCACAGCAGATTGGATAACGAACGAAAAAAAATAGTGGGGCGTCGCGGCCCAGAAACAGACGACCTTTCCGTGTCTTCGTTTTTCCGCTCGGAACAACGCCCACCTGTCGTTCCGCGCGTTGGATCGCGACGCCCCGTGAAAGTGAAACTGGCAGTGAATCCGGCGGGAAAACTGCTTCCCGCCAGGGAAACGACGCCGCCTCTTAAAATGCAATCAACGTGCCAGAATGGCGAGGAGAGCCGAATTCAAACGATGTCGTCCGCCGTAGGTGTTTGCAGCGTCACGAGTTAAGAAAATTTTTGCGAGTTGGAAATGTTCGCGATTTCCCGCCCTTGCTAACATGGCTTGCCCGGTTCCAAGGCGATATTCGCCGCGCCATAGGGCAAAGCAAGACGACCAAATATCCGATCCCCAATCGGTCGGGTGATCGTTAAGATTCGCGATTACGGAAGGCCATATCCCCGGCTCTAGTGATTCAACACCCGCCCATAGTCTACTCGACCGTCACGCTCTTGGCCAAATTTCGGGGCTTGTCCACGTCGCAACCCCGCAGCGTCGCAATGTGATAGGCCAAAAGTTGCAACGGAATGCTCCCCACGATCGGCTGCAAAAAGTCCTCGACCGCCGGAACGCGAATAACGTCGTCGGCCAATTCCTCGACCCGCGTGTCCCCTTCCTCGATGACGGCAATCACCGGACCACCGCGGGCTTTGATTTCCTGAAGATTGGAAATGACTTTGTCGTAGACGTGGCCTTGCGGAATGATAAAGACGCTCGGCGTTGATTCGTCGACGAGTGCAATCGGACCGTGCTTCATTTCGGCGGCGGGATATCCTTCCGCATGAATGTAACTAATTTCTTTGAGCTTGAGGGCACCTTCGAGGGCAGCCGGGAAACAAAACTGTCGTCCCAGATACAAAAAGTTATCGCATTCGCAATACTTCGCCGCTATCCGACGAACATCGTTGTTCGTCTCCAAGGCCAATCGTATTTTGTCGGGCAATTGCTGCAACCGCTCGATGATTCGCAAGCCGGCCCCAAAGCTTTGATGACGCATCCGGCCAAAGTACAACGCCAACATAGCCAAGGTCACACATTGCGACGTGAACGCCTTGGTCGAGGCGACACCGATTTCCGGGCCAGCGTGTAAATAGACGCCGCCGTCGGCCTCGCGAGCAATCGTACTGCCGACAACGTTGCAAATTGCCAAGGTCGGGTGGCCTTTGCGTTTAACTTCTCGCAGCGCGGCCAAGGTGTCGGCTGTTTCGCCACTTTGCGTGATCGCAAACAAGAGGGTGTTGTTGTCCAGCGGCGGATTGCGATAGCGCAATTCACTCGCGTATTCAACTTCGACCGGAATTCGGGCAAACTCCTCAATTAAATACTCGCCGACAAGGCCCGCATGCCAACTCGTACCGCAGCCGGTCAAAACGATCCGATTGACGTTCCGTAATTGTTGCGGTGTAAGGTTCAAGCCGCCGAAAACCGACGTCGCTTCATCAACGCTCAAACGGCCGCGCATCGCATTTTGCAAAGCTTCTGGTTGCTCAAAAATCTCTTTGAGCATGTAGTGCGGATATCCGCCCAAATCGACCTGCGTGTGCGCTTCGGAATCGAGTACGCGAATGTCATGTGTGATCCGCCCTTGATCGCGATGCGTGATTTGTAACGCATCAGCCGTCACGACGGCCAATTCATGGTCCGCCAAATAAACAATTTTGTCCGTGTAGCCGACCAGCGGAGAGGCATCGCTCGCGACGAAATGTTCACCGTCCCCAACACCAATTACGAGCGGGCTTCCCAGCCGAGCGCAGATAATGACCTCGGGAAAATCACGGAACACAATCGCCAGACCGTACGTCCCGCGAAGTTGGGCAATCGACGTCTTCACCGCCGCAACCAGCGGAGCATATTGGTCGGCGGGGGCAACGGTGGGGGGCTTATTGGCTTTCGACGAAGCGTCTTTCGTCGAATCACTCGTTTGATTCTCTAGGTTACTCGCAATCAGGTGGGCAATGATCTCGCTATCGGTCGCCGAATGAAAAACGTAACCCTGTTCTTCCAGTCGCGTTTTCAATCCGCGATAATTTTCAATCACGCCGTTGTGTACCAGGGCGAGAATCTGTTCGCCGCCGACGTGTGGGTGAGCATTGACATCCGAGGGGGCACCGTGCGTCGCCCAGCGGGTGTGACCGATCCCGGTTGTTCCTTCAATTGGCGATTGAATCAACTTGGCTTCGAGGGCGTCGATCCGGCCGACCGTCTTCGTGATTTCCAAAGCCCGATCCGGGGCAACCGTCACGACGCCCGAGCTGTCGTAGCCCCGATATTCGAGCCGCCGTAGGCCAGGAATCAGGAAGTTGACCGCCTGACGGGGACCGACATATCCGACAATTCCGCACATAACGCCGCACTCCAAGTTGGATCTGCCCAGGAAATGGACTTTCCGAATTGTAGCATATTTTTGGGGAAAAAGTCCGTTCAAAATGACTGGGTTGGACCGCAGTTTTACGTCTCCTAACGAACCTTGTGGCAATTTTTTTGGGGTCTGCGCCGTTATAAACGGAAACATTGTCGATCTGGTCGGTTTACCGCTAAAATCAATCGGTCCCAGCCAGCCCTTTCCCAAACTTTCTTGGAGGAATCATGCTATGCTCACTCGCCTTCTGTTCCGATTTGGATCCGTGACGTTTTTCCTGTTCGCGTTCACTTGTACGATTTTCTCGGTCGCTCAGGCCGCCGACAAAAAGCCAAACTTCCTGATTATTGTCGGCGATGATCTCGGTTACGGCGAATTGACTTGCCAGGGAAATCCCCAGATTCCCACCCCGAACATCGACAGTATCGCCAAAAACGGCATTCGCTTCACCAGCGGATACGTCAGCGGACCGTACTGCAGCCCAACCCGAGCAGGGTTGTTGACAGGTCGATATCAACAGCGGTTTGGCCATGAGTTCAACCCCGGCCCCGCTGCGGTCGCGAACGAAGCGTTCGGTCTCTCACTGCAAGAAAAAACGTTAGCCGAACGTTTGAAGGCCGCCGGTTACGCCACCGGCATGTTCGGCAAGTGGCATCTCGGTTACAAAACCGAATTCACCCCACCGAAACGGGGCTTCGACGAATACTTTGGTTTTCTTGGCGGGGCGCATTCCTATCTTGATGCGGCGACCGACAAGAACAATCCCATTGTGCGCGGCAGCACGCCCGTCAATGAGATCGACTACACGACCGACGCCTTCGCCCGCGAGACGGTCAAGTTCATCGACCAACACAAAGCCGAGCCGTGGTTTGTGTACTTGCCGTTCAACGCCGTCCACGCTCCGCTGCAATCCATCGACAAATATCTCGGTCGGTTCACGAGCATCGAAGACAAGCAACGTCGCACCTTCGCCGCGATGTTGTCGGCGATGGACGACGGTGTTGGCTCGGTCTTGGCGAAACTTCGCGAGGAAAAGCTCGAAGAAAACACGCTGATCTTTTTCTTCAGTGACAACGGCGGCCCAACTCGCCAGACGACTTCCAAGAATGACCCTCTCAGCGGCTTCAAGGCGCAGGTGATGGAAGGGGGCATTCGCATTCCGTACATGGTCCAGTGGAAAGGACATTTTCCCGCTGCTCAGGTGGACGACCGCCCGGTCATTCAACTCGACATCACGCCGACGGTCATGGCGGCCATCGGTTCGCCCGTCGGCCCCGAGGCGAAACTTGACGGCGTGAACTTGATCCCGTACCTCAATGGCGACAAGAAAGAGCCGCCGCACGACGCCCTCTATTGGCGGTTCGGCAAACAGCGGGCCATCCGGATGGGCGACTGGAAAATCACCGACATGGGCGACGGTGCGAAGCTGTTCAACCTTTCCAAAGACATCGGCGAGAAAAACGACCTCGCCACGCAAGAGCCAGACAAACTCAAAACGCTCGAAGCCTCTTGGAAAGAATGGAACAGCGGCAACATCGCCGCCAAGTGGGGCGCAGGCGGCGGCGGAATGGGCAACGGCAAGAACAAGAAAAACGCCGACAAGGACAAAGCAGCCGAGTAAGCCGCCGTAAAATCTTGTCCCAATACATTTACCCCGCTTAGCCGCCGCGTCCACGCGGCGATCATGCACGACCGCCACACGACCCCGCTTAGCCGCCACGTCCACGCGGTAGCATTTGGTTTCCTGTGGTTTCCCGACGTTCGCAAAGTCGAATGGAATTCGTATTGCCGCGTACCTTCTTTCCGTGTCCAATACTCACGTTTCTCGGGTGAATACCCAAAGAGGTTTCTACAAAACGAGATAATTCAATGGCATCCGACTTCTCTCTCGCCAATGTTTCTGAAACACCGCCAGCGAACACTCCTGTCACACGTCCGGTACGGCTCCGATGGTTTCAATTTCGGCTACGGACACTTTTTGTCTTAGTTACGGTCTGCGCGTTCTTGGCATATCAGGGCGGCGTTTGGTGGCGGATGATGATCGCCGAAGACGCCGCTGTCGCGGCACTACGTGAACGGGGTGTTGGGGTATCCAACGTCAGCGGGCCGCCGGGGTACGTTCCTGGAAAACAATGTCCACCCAGTTGGTTTCGTAGCCTGGTCGGGAGGGCCGAACATTTTAACGCCACGTACGTCGATTTAGCGCGTATCGTTTATTTGGAGGGAAAACAGGTCGGCGAGTCAAGGCAACTCGATGATGCGATTGAGGATGCTCGGGATGTAGAACGCGAAAACGACGCCACCGACCGCGAACGCCCGAAATCTGTTATGGTTTGGCACACTGTATATGAACAGAAAACGAAGGACATTACTCCGACGCTTGACGACCTTCGTGCCCTCAGCCAACTTCCTCATTTGCGGCAAATATCCATCGGTCCTGGTTTGACGGACGACGACCTTCAGTATTTGAGTCGCTGCGAATCTCTGGAGTGCATTGACTTAACACCGACTGAAATTCGTGGCCCCGGCCTACGTCATTTGCAAGGCCTCCCTCATTTGAAGCGGCTGAGCCTTCGTTGTGATTTTTCTGACTCGGCGGCCTGGGGTCATGTGGCAGCAATTTCATCACTGGAATACGTCAGCCCGCCGTTCCGTGACGATGAGTTGCGGCAAATGAAGGGAATGTCAAACCTCCGGTCACTCGACCTTTCTCACGGCAAGTTTTCGGATTTCGGTTTGGAAGTTGTGGGCACCATGTCAAGCTTGTCATCGCTCAAACTCAGCAACCAACCGATTTCGAACCGCTACCTGTCGATGCTTAGCCAACTTTTGCAACTCGAATCGCTCGATCTTGACGGAACGCCAATTTCCGATGAAGGTTTACGCGCGATCGAAAACCTCCCTAAACTTACGCACCTAAACATTTCACAAACGGCCATTACGGACCAGGGCTTGGCATCCGTCGGCAAAGCCGTAAATCTGCAATGGCTCGACATGAGTAGTACGCGTTTTACCGACAAGGGAATCGTGAATTTGAATTCCCTTAAAAAGTTGGAGCATCTCAAAATGATAAACTGGAAAGTGCGCGGTACGAGCCTGCGGCATTTGGAAACCCTGCCCTTGAAGTATCTGGAAGTCTTCGACACGGATGTCGAGTTGGATCTCGACGCGATCCAAAACATCGCAAAAATAACAACCCTGGAAGAGTTGTCGCTTTGTGCGCCAAATGTATCGACAGAAAATCTCATTCCATTGCAACGACTTCCCGCTCTCAAAAAACTCCATCTGAGAATCGATAAACGTACTCGTGATCGAACGTCTCTTGAATATCGCCGCTTGACATCGATGTTCCCCAAAGTCCAGATTGATTAGTCGTGCTGACGGTGCATCAACGCTTCGCCGGACCGGGAGTACCGCTGCACCCGTGGCTACATTCCATCGCCCCTTCCGGGGCGGATTCAAAGACTTCAAATCGCCAAACGGTTACTAAAGTTTGGTTGGTTCCGCCGCCTGCAAGTGATACAATCGCGGGTATCACTTTTTCCTCACGCGAGTCACCCCGATGTCCGTGGAACCCGATGCCGATTGTCCGAAATCGTCCAGTTCCAATTGGCATGGAAAACTGGTTCTCTCGGTCCAGTTGCTACTTGGGGTCATTTTCGGCGTAATGGCTGGCTCCTCTTTTAGTAGCCGGTCCGAAAGTTTCGGCACGATCTTTTCCGTTTTTTCGATAGGATCGTTCATCGCGGCCGTCACCCGTGGTGGATGGTTGATTCCATGTTTGGTCCTCGGAATAACCTTGGGCAGTACGATCTTCGCCGGACCGGGAGTGCGTGACGGCACGGCAGAGTCTCACCTCTGGGATTTGGCAAATACCGTCGCCAGAGGAACGATTTTGGCTTGGTGGTCGGATTGACCGCAGATGTCATGTTTCCAACAAGAAAGAAACACATTCGGAATGGTTAAAAGCGTTGATTGCGTTGGCGATTGACGAACAGCCGTGCCAACCCGCCGCGTTTCTGAATTTTGCGGAAGAGCGGTTACAACCGTTCTGCATATGACTGGACCACATGGTATCTCGCCGAGCTCCTTATGGACAACCCATCACAGACAGATACGAACGTCAAACGGAAAAAACCGGAGCGCCGATTTTCCTGGCAGTTCAGCCTCCGTACGTTACTGATTGTGGTTTCACTGATCTGCATTGCATTGGGACTCTACATCGGACCAAAAACCCGACGGCACAATCAAGTCCTGGCCATTGAAGCGGTGAAGGGTATAGTGATTTACAGGCCGCATGAAGAAGAATCCTGGATGGTCGAGCAACTTCGCAATTATTTGCCGCAAGATTGGTTTGACGAGATAACAAGTGTGTTTTTACAAGAAACCGACGCGGATGACACCACACTTGAAGAAATTAAGTCGTTGGTCCGTCTTGATTACCTTGACCTCCGCCGTACGCGAGTAACGGACGCTGGCTTAGTCCATTTGAAAGGACTCGTCGGCCTGGAATCCCTCATCCTCGTGGATACGCGTATCACCGATATGGGGATGGAGAATCTGAGCGGACTGAGCGACCTGAAACGTCTTTTTCTCGACAAAACAGGAATCACCGACACCGGGTTGGACAAATTGAAAGGACTAACCAAGCTAGAATATCTTTCACTCAACTTCACGTACATCACAGACAATGGGTTGGAGAAATTGAATGGGCTCACCGACCTAGAATATCTTCTTCTTGAAGGTACGCGAGTTTCGGAGGCAGGGGCCACAGCACTCCTAAAAGCATTGCCAGACTGCCAGATTTACTTTTGAGTGTTTCAAAACAATGGGCGTAACTGTAACGGTCCAACGACTTTCGAGGGTGCGTCTTTCGAGGATTTTGCAACCGGATTTTGACGGAAATCGAAGCGACAACACGCAAAGTTCGTTTGTCACGGTGGTTGAGTTGGAACGATCTTTGACAATTAAAAAGAATTGAAGCGTTTGTTGGGCTGGAAACCACGCTCCGCGCGCACCGCGAGGGCAGTGGCAACAAAGAATCTTGATCGGCTTTAGGCAGCATGGCGGAGCGAAACAATCGGCAAGTGCCACCGACCCCCGTGGAACTCGACCGAGAGTTCCAACTTGGCACCCGGCTTGCCGCGATCGAGTTCCCACGGCTTTGCACACGGCGAACCGCGCGGCCAACACGAACGCGGTTCGTATCGCAGCTTGCGAACCAAGTTGCCTCAATTCCTAATCATTCATCGCTCATCGTTCCGCATTCATCGTTTCCTCGAAAACCCCGTAATTTCTCGTGTGAAAAACACGCAACACAGCAACACCACCCTTAAATTTGCGATATTCCCGACGATTTCGCCACGCAGCACCTCCTAACTGTCGCCTCGAATCGCATCAATCGCGAAATAACGTCGCTCACAACGACTCTTGCCGACTCTGGTCGTCAGCAAAATGGCCCAATTTTAACCCGCGACAAAACGCTCTCAATACGCTATAATGCGAACACCACAGGACAACGCTCCTGCGTCAAAAACCGGGCACAAATCCCCGGTAATCCGGGCAAATCCACCATTACTCCCGGCAACAAATTCCGTAAATTGCGAGTGGGGTAACAGCTTAGCCGTATGAAGCGAGATGTCTTGTCAGCCACGTAGTGGCGTAACGTGCGTAGCCAGGGGTGTAGCGCAGCGGAACCCCTGGTAAACGACACGCTGGGCCAATGAGCCGCGTTAGCGG